>DASVOL010000550.1:0-3350 GCA_036383375.1 Bradyrhizobium sp.
GATTCATGGCCGCGATACCAAGCGGGCGCAGACCCTGGCCGACGAGATCAAGCGGGTCTCCGGCCGCGAGCCGATGTTCTATCAGGCCGATCTGTCCTCGCTTGCCGAGGTCCGCGAGTTCGCCCAGCTGGTGCTCGACGACCAGGAGCGCCTCGATGTGTTGGTTTGCAATGCCGGCATCGGCTCGCAGAACGAGGGGCCGGCGCGGCAGACCAGCAAGGACGGCCATGAGCTGCGCTTCGCAGTCAACTATCTCGCCGGCTTCCTGCTCGCGCATCTCTTGCTGCCGCGGCTGAAGGAGAGCACGCCTGCGCGCATCGTCAATGTCGCCTCGCTCGGCCAGCACCCGATCGACTTCGGCGACGTGATGATCACGAAGAATTACAGCGGCGCCCGCGCCTACGCGCAGAGCAAGCTGTCGCAGATCATGTTCACCATCGATCTCGCCGCCGAGCTCGAAGGCTCGGGCGTCACCGTCAATTCGCTGCATCCGGCGACCTACATGAACACCACGATGGTGCGCGCCAGCGGCGCGACGCCGATCTCGACCGTCGAGCAGGGCGGCGACGCCATTTTGCGGCTGGTCCAGGACGACGACGTCGGCGGCAAAAGCGGATTGTTCTTCGACGGCAAGCGCGAGGCCCGTGCCCATGCCCAGGCCTACGACGCCGAGGCGCGCAAGCGGCTCAAGGCGTTGAGCCTTGCGCTCACCGGGCTGCGGATTTCCTGACGCGGCGCGCGGCCGGCGTGCCTTGAGTGCGAGCTTCGGCACGGATCGCCTCGAACAGACGCTTGCAGGCGGCCTGCACGCCGCGATCGGGCGCGGTTGCAATGCCGAGCAGCAGGCCCTGCTGGGCGCGTTTCGGTGAGAGATACCAGGGCGAGAGCGGGGCGGGCGCCAACCCATGCGCCAGCACCTGCCGCGCGATCGCGACATCGTCGGCGCTGTCTGGCAATGCCAGCATGACCGCGAGGCCGGCAACCCGCACATCGTTGCTCCACGGCTGCAGCGCAGCTGTCAGCGCGTCGCGGCGCTCGCCATAGGTCCGCTTGGTGCGCCGGAGATGGCGGATGTAGTGGCCGTCGCGCATGAACTCCGCGGTCGAAAGCTGCACGGCTGGTCCCGGAGCAGGGGCAAGGCATGTCGCGACATCGGCGAACTGCGCTGCCAATTGTTCGGGCGCAACCAGGAAGCCGAGCCGAAGCGTCGGCGAGATGGTCTTGCTGAAGGAGCCGAGATGGATCACGCGGCCGGCACGGTCGAGCGAGGCAAGCGCGGGCGCGGCGCGGCCATCGAGTTGCAACTCACCGAGATAGTCGTCCTCGATGATCCAGGCGCCGGCTAGCGCGGCCCAGTCCAGTAATTGCGCGCGACGCTTGGCTGATAGCGGCGGCCCGAGCGGCGCTTGCTGGCCCGGCGTCACGACCGCGAGCGCGGCGTCGGGGGCGTGCCTGAGGCAGTGGTCGACATCAAGGCCGTCGCCGTCGACCGGGATCGCGACCAGCTCCAGCCGGGCAAGCTCGAGCCCCTTTCGGGTCAGTGGAAATCCCGGGTCTTCCATCCATGCGCGGCGGCCTTCGAGGCCGAGCACGCGGAGCGTGAGGCCAAGTCCGCCGGTGAAGCCCGAGGTGATGACGATCTGCGCGGGCGAGCATTCAAGCCCGCGCGCGATCGCGAGGTGCGCCGCGATCTCCCGCCGCAATTCGAGTTCGCCGCGCGGATCGATGGTGCGGGTCACCGCGCTCAGTTCCGCCCGCACGGCTCGGGCGCGGATTCGCGCCAGCAGCTTTGCTGGGAGAGCGTCTTGCGCGGGTACGCCCATCCGGAAGTGTCCCTGACCGCTCAGGTCATGGAACATCTCCACGACCGATCCCGGAGCGATCGGCGCATCCGGTTTTGCAATCTTCCGCGGCTGCCTGGCGACAATGGTGCCGTTCGCCTTCGACGACACGATGTGCTGGGCATCCGCCAGTTTGTCGTAGGCCGCCCGCACGGTGCCGCGCGCAACGCCGAGCTGCGCGGCAAGGTCGAGCCAGGACGGCAGCCGGGCGCCCGGCACCAGCACGCCATTGTCGATCGCCGCCGCAATCGCCCTGCGGATCTGCTCCGAAAGCGGCGTTCTGGTCGTGCGGTCGAGCGCGATGGGAAGCGGGTTGGGCATGGCCCGTGGTACACCAATTCGGTTCATTCTTGGTGCTTCTTTTCAGGCCCGCGCGCCCGCATTGATCCGACAGCAATGGAGGCACGAGATGAAGATCTTATGGACGACGCTGCTGGTCTGCGCCGCGCTTGCGACCCCGGCAAACGCACAATCGGTGACGCCGAAATTCGAGCACGCCATCACCAACATTCCCGGCAAGTCGCTGATCGCGGTCGAGGTCAACTTCCCGCCGGGCGAGCCCTCGGCGCCGCACCATCACGCCAAGTCGGCATTTCTCTACGTGTACGTTCTGCAGGGCGCGATCGAGAGCCAACTGGAGGGCGAGGCCGCGCACACCTATCGGGCGGGGGACAGCTTCTTCGAGCCGCCGGGCGCCCATCACGTGCTCGGGCGAAACGCCAGCGCGACCGAGCCGGCCAAGATCCTTGCAGTGTTCGTCGTCGACAGCAACGACAAGGCGCTGACCGTCTTCGACAAGGAAGGACACAAGCCGTGAGCATGCGGGTCGATTACAACAAGGTCGCGCCCGCGGGCATCAAGGCGCTCGGCGGCGTCTATGGCTATCTCACGCAATGCGGCCTCTCGGCGAAGCTGATCGAACTGGTCTATCTGCGCATTTCGCAGATCAACGGCTGTGCCTATTGCCTCGACATGCATACGCGCAGCTTGCAGAAGATGGGTGTTGCGGTCGAGAAGCTGGCACTTTTGCAGGCCTGGCGTGAGGCGGAAGTTCTGTTCGACGCCGAGGAGCGCGCGGCGCTGGCCTGGGCCGAAACCGTCACGCGCGTGGCGGAGACCGCAATCCCGGATGACGCATATGAAGCGGCGTGCGCCGTGTTCAACGAGAAGCAGCTGGTCGACCTGACCATCGCGATCGGCCTGATGAACACCTACAACCGGATCGCGATCGGCTTCCGCAACCCGCCGCAGGCCGTGCGCGAGCATTCCGCCGCGGCGTGATCGCGGAGCTTGTAGGGTGGGTTAGCCGCCCACGATCGCGGTCGTTCGACGAGCGATGGTGCAAGGCGTAACCCACCAATTATGCCGCACACAAGATGGTGGGTTACGCTTCGCTAACCCACCCTACGAGCTAATCCACCGTACGGATCAGCTCTGACGCTGCGCGAGATAGAATCCGGCCAATACCGTGACCAATCCGGCCGCCTGCAACGTGGTCGGCGGCTCGCC
>DASVOL010000551.1:0-3619 GCA_036383375.1 Bradyrhizobium sp.
GGCAGGTCCTTCGCTGCGAGCTTCGGGTTGACCAGCAGCACCATCGCCGTGGTGGTGGTGCGGATGACAGGTGCGAAATCCTTCACCGGGTCGTAGGGCAGGCTCTTCAGCGTCGCGACATTGCTGGCATGGGTGGTGTTGGTGCCCATCAACAGCGTGTAGCCGTCGGGCGCGCTGCGGGCGACCTCCTGGGCGCCGATGCTGCCGAGCGCGCCGGCGCGGTTCTCGATCAGCACGGTCTGGCCGAACGCGTCCTGCAGATGCTGGCCGACCAGCCGCGCGACATTGTCGGGACCGGCGCCGGCGGGAAACGGCACGATGATCTTGATTGGCCGTTGCGGGAAATCGTCCGATGCAAGCGCCGGGAGGGCCGGAAGCGCAGCGAGCAGGACGACGAGCAGCCCCAGCCGTAACTTCATCCCGGTCCCTCCGTCCCTGCTTTTGGGCAAATTTATACGGACAAATACATCGGAATGGCAAGCAGAAGCCCTATCGAAATATTGAGGAGTGACGTATTTATCCGTATAAATAGCCCACACAGGGGAGCCAGACGACGATGGTCGACATCAGCGATCTCCATGCCCGCGGGCTGCGCCGGCGCCAGAAGATGTTCGGCGAGGTCGATGTCGCCAAGCGGATGGCGGCCGCCGGCGATTTTGGCACGCCGCTGCAAAACATCATCAATGCTTACGTCTACGGCGACGTCTGGGAGCGCAACGGGCTGTCCGACCAGATCCGCAGCCTCGTGATGCTCGGCATCACCGCGGCGAGCAGCAAGCCGACCGAGTTCCGGGTTCATGCCAAGGGCGCGTTGGCCAATGGCTGCACCGCCGCGCAGGTGCAGGACGTGCTGCTGCTGGTCGCGATGTATTGCGGCATTCCGGCCGCGATCGAGACCAGCAAGATCGCAGCCGAGGTGTTCGGCGAGGCGCCCGCGGAGGGGTAGGGCAGAGGCCTGCGCCGTGATAGGGACGTTGCCGACTGCGAACGGCAACAGGATGCGTCCATGTCCGGCTTCCCCACTTCGACCACCGTGCTCGATTCCGTGCTGTTTCGCGATGCTTTCGGCACGCGCGCGATGCGCGAGGTGTTTTCCGATCTGCGGCTGCTCCAGCGCTATGCCGAGGTCGAAGTCGCGCTCGCGAAGGCCGAAGCGCGCTGCGGCGTGATCCCGGCGGTCGCGGCCGCGGAGATCGCGAAACGCACCGATGTCGCCGCGCTCGATTTCGACCTGCTGCGGCAGGAGACCGACGTGGTCGGCTACCCGATCCTGCCTCTGGTGCATCAGATGGCCAAGCAGTGCGGCGAGGCCGGCCGCTACGTCCATTGGGGCGCGACCACGCAGGACATCATGGACACCGCCGTAGTGCTGCAACTGCGCGATGGCCTTGCGATCATCGAGGATGACATCGCCGCGCTGCGCGGCATCCTCGCCGATCTCTCGAAGAAATACCGCGACACGCCGATGGCCGGTCGCACCCATCTGCAGCAGGCGCTACCGGTGACCTTCGGCTACAAGACCGCGATCTGGCTCGCCGCCTTCGATCGCCACGCCGCGCGGCTGGCCGAGCTGAAGCCTCGCGTGCTGGTCGGCCAGTTCGCCGGCGCCGCCGGCACGCTGGCCTCGCTGGGCGACAAGGGCTTCGAGGTCCAGCAGGCGCTGTGCGCGGAGCTCGGGCTCGGCGTTCCCGTCTCGACCTGGCATGTCGCGCGCGACGGTTTGGCGGAAGCGGTGAATTTCCTCGCCGTGGTGACGGGAACGCTCGGCAAGATCGCGCTCGACATCATGATAATGGCCTCGACCGAATTCGGCGAGGTCTACGAACCGTTCGTGAAGGGGCGCGGCGCCTCCTCGACCATGCCGCAGAAGCGCAACCCGATTTCGTCGGAACTGATGCTTGCCGCTGCCAAGGCAGTGCGCCAGCATGCCG
The DNA here is from genome assembly GCA_036383375.1 of Bradyrhizobium sp. Classification (GTDB taxonomy): domain Bacteria; phylum Pseudomonadota; class Alphaproteobacteria; order Rhizobiales; family Xanthobacteraceae; genus Bradyrhizobium. The sequence goes on from DASVOL010000551.1 coordinate 1,932, forward strand.
GCCTGATGCTGGATGCGATGGTGCAGGATTTCGAGCGCGCCACCGGCCCGTGGCACGCCGAATGGATGGCGATCCCGGAAAGCTTCGTGCTGACCGCGGGCGCGCTGCACCAGGCCAGGTTCGCGCTTGGCGGCCTCATTGTTGATGAAAAGCGGATGGCCGCCAATCTCGACATCAGCCGCGGGCTCATTGTGGCTGAAGCCGTGATGATGGGGCTTGCGCCGGCGATCGGCCGGCAGGAGGCGCATGATGTGGTCTACGACGCCTGCCGGGTCGCCAACGACAGAGGCCTGTCGCTGGCCGAGGCACTGGCGGCCGATGATCGCGTCGCGAGCCGGATCGATCGGGCGACGATCGACCGTCTCACCGCGCCGAAAAACTATCTCGGCCTCGCACCCGAGATGGTCGACCGGGTGCTGACGTCGGTGAAGCGGTAAAATTCGCGGCAATTGCTCGCCGTCGCGTGATCGGGTGCGGCGGGCGGGAACCTTGCGAACGCGGATCGAATTGGACTACGAATCCTTGAAAGCCCTCAAACGACACAGCCGGACGCTTCATGACCGCACACCAACGCAACCTTTCCGCCTCGATCGATCCTGTCAAACTCGATCGGCTCGCCGAAGTCGCGATCAAGGTTGGCCTGCAACTGCAGCCAGGGCAGGATCTGCTGCTGACGGCGCCTTCCGCGGCGATGCCGCTGGTGCGGCGGGTGGCGGAGCACGCCTACAAGGCCGGCGCGGGTCTCGTGACCCCGTTCATCTCGGACGAGGAGCTCACGCTGGCGCGCTACCGCTACGCCAACGATGCGAGCTTCGATCGCGCCGCGAGCTGGCTCTATGAAGGCATGGCGAAGGCGTTCGGCGCCAACACCGCGCGGCTTGCGATCGTCGGCGACAATCCAATGCTGCTGTCGGGTGAAGACCCGACCAAGGTGGCGCGCGCCAGCAAGGCCAATTCGATCGCCTACCAGCCGGCGCTGGAGAAGATCGTCAATTTCGACACCAACTGGAACATCATCGCCTATCCCAGCACGTCGTGGGCGAAGCAGGTATTCCCCGACGATGCCGAGGATGTCGCGGTTGCCAAGCTCGCGGATGCGATTTTCTCCGCGTCCCGGGTCGATCAGGACGGCGCCGTCGCCAACTGGGAAAGGCACAATGCGAGGCTGCGCGAGCGTACCGAATGGCTGAACGGCCAGCGTTTCCACGCGCTGAAATATTCCGGTCCCGGGATGGATCTCACCATTGGCCTTGCCGACGGTCATGAATGGGAAGGCGGCGCGTCGACCGCCAAGAACGGCATTGTCTGCAATGCCAACATCCCGACCGAGGAGGTCTTCACCACGCCGCACTGCCGCCGCGTCTCAGGCCACGTCGTCAGTTCCAAGCCGCTATCCTATCAGGGCACGCTGATCGACAATATCTCGGTCAAGTTCGAGGAAGGTCGCATCGTCGAGGCCAAGGCGTCGCGCGGCGAGGAAGTGCTGAACAAGGTGCTCGACACCGACGAGGGCGCGCGCCGCCTCGGCGAGGTCGCGCTGGTGCCGCACTCATCGCCGATCTCGAAGAGCGGGCTGTTGTTCTTCAACACGCTTTTCGACGAGAACGCCGCCTCGCACATCGCGCTCGGCCAGTGCTACTCGAAATGCTTCGTCAACGGCGACAGGCTGACGCCGCAGCAGATCGCCG
>DASVOL010000552.1:0-2519 GCA_036383375.1 Bradyrhizobium sp.
GTGAGCGGCGGCAAGAGAATGCGCAAAGGCGCGGCAGCAAAGCCCGTGACGCCACGCCGCGCGGCCAAAAAGCCCGTGAAGAAGCCGGCCGAGCCGGCGATGGATCTCGCGGTCGGACGCCGCATCCGCGACCTGCGCCGCGCCAAGCAGATGTCGCTGGAGGTGGTCGCCGCGCGCACGGACCTCTCGATCGGCTTCATCAGCCAGATCGAGCGCGGCCTGTCGTCGCCCTCGCTGCGCGTGCTGGCAACGCTGGCCGACGTGCTCGGCGTCGGCATCGCCGCACTGTTCGGCGCGACGCCACGGGATGACAACACCAATGGTGTTGTCACCCGGGAGGTGCAGCGTGCCGAGCTGAAGCTGTGGCGCACCGGCATTTCAAAGCAGCTGCTCAGCCCCGCGGGCAGCGAGAGCCGGCTCAATCTGTTCCTGGTGCATCTCGAACCCGGCGGCAACACCGGCGACGAGTTCTATACCCACGACGGCGAAGAGGCCGGCCTCGTACTCTCAGGCGAGATGACGCTCACGGTCGACACCGAGACCTGGACGCTGAAGCAGGGCGACAGTTTTCGTTTCGCCAGCCGCAGGCCGCATCGGTTTTCCAATCCAGCACGCGATGCCAACGCCGTGGTGCTGTGGGTGAACTGCGTGACGGCGGCGGGGTGAAGCCTCGCTGCCACCCTCCCCTGGAGGGGGAAGGTCGGATCGCGTTGAGCGCAGCGAAATGCGAGCCGGGGTGGGGTGATCTCTCCCCACGGGCAGCGCACGCGTGGAGAGACCGTCACCCCACCCCGCTAAGCATCTTGCTTCGCGCGATGCTTATCGACCCTCCCCCTTCCAGGGGAGGGTGAAGCACCTATCCCGCCAGCCCCATCACGATCTCCTCGATCTTGATCGGGAAATTCCGCACCCGGATGCCGGTGGCGTGGAAGACGGCGTTGGCGACTGCGCCGGCGCTGCCGGTGATGCCGATCTCGCCGACGCCCTTGATGCCGAGCGGGTTGACGTGCGGATCGTGCTCGTCGACCGTGATCACCTCCATCGGCGGCACGTCGGCATTCACCGGCACATGATACTCGGCGAGGTTCGCATTCAGGATGCGCCCCGAACGATGGTCCATCACGGCCTCCTCGTGCAGCGCGAACGACAAGCCCCAGATCATGCCGCCGTAGAGCTGGCTCCGCACCATCAACGGATTGACGATGCGCCCCGCCGCGAATGCGCCGACCAGCCGCGTGGCGCGGATCTGGCCGAGCTCCGGATCGACCTTGACCTCGGCAAACACAGCGCCATGCGCGTGCATCGCATATTGCGACTGCGCCGCCGCATCGGCCGCGCCGCTGCCGGTGGCGTCGACCTCGGCGAGGCCGGCGCGCGCCAGGATGTCGGCATAGCTTTCGCTGCGCGTATCGTCGTCGCGGCGGTGCAGCTGCCCGGCCCGCGCTACCACGCCGGCATTGCCGGCGCCGAACAGCGGCGAGCGCTGGTCCGAGGTCGCAAGCTCGGCGAGCTTTGCGATCACGGCAGCGCCGGCGTTGTGGATCGCGGCGCCGACCGTTGCGGTATGCCCCGAACCGCCGGCAATGCCGGCATCGGGCAGATCGGAGCTGCCGGAGCGGAACGTCAGCTGGTCGAAATCGAGACCGAGCGAGTCGGCCGAGATCTGCGCCAGCGCGGTCCACGCGCCCTGCCCCATGTCGTGCGCGCCGGTCTCCATCACACCCCTGCCATCGGCGCGGATCACCGCGCGCGCATTGCCCTGGAACATGATGGCCGGGAAGGTCGCGGTGCCGACGCCCCAGCCGACCAGAAAGCCGTTCTCGTCGCGCATCTGCTTCGGCTGCAACGGACGTCCCGCCCAGCCGAACCGTTCGGCGGCCTTGGCGTAGCATTGGCGCAGCGCCTTGGAGGAAAACGGCTTGCCGGTGGTCGGCTCGACCTCGGCGTAGTTCTTCAGCCGAAACTCCAAGGGATCGATGCCGCAGGCGAACGCCGCCTCGTCGATCGCACTTTCCAGCACGATCGATCCGGTGGCCTCGCCCGGCGCGCGCATGAACAGCGGCGTGCCGGTGTCGACGCGCACCGCTTCATGCGCGGTACGGATCGCGGGGCTGGCATAGAGCGTGTGCGAGGCGTCGGCGGCGGGCTCGTAGAAATCGTCGAAGCTCGACGTCGTGACGCGCGCCTCGTGATTGATCGCGGTGAGCGCGCCGGCCTCGTCGGTGCCGATCCGGATGCGCTGGCGGGTCGGCGGACGATGGCCGACCGGGCCATACATCTGGCTTCGGCGCAGCACCAGCTTGACCGGACGGCCGATCAGCTTCGCGGCCATGATGCCGAGCACCTGAGGTCCGGAGATCAGCCCCTTGGAGCCGAAACCGCCGCCGAGGAACGGGCTGTTGATGTGGATGTTCGCCGGCGGGATGCCGAACAGGCCGGCGATGCGCATCTGGGCGAAGCCCATGCCCTGGCTCGGCGTGTCGATGAACAGGCGGTCGCCGTCCCACACCGCGACGATC
>DASVOL010000553.1:0-3828 GCA_036383375.1 Bradyrhizobium sp.
CCAGCACGGTCCAGAGGCCGAGCGGCGAGTCCTGCAATTTCAGGTCGGCGAAGCTGAACTGGCCGAAATAGGCGATGTTGGTGGCAAGCTTGATCAGCTGCAGCAGTCCCGCACCGGCCAGCACGCCGGCGGCGGAGACGAACACGGCGATCGCCGAGATCACCACGACGCGCGGATCGGTGGTGAAGTCGCTGAGCAGGTGGCTGGCCTTGTCGCCGATCGTATTGCTGGTCTTGGCGCTCGGTTTGGCGGAGGTGTTCGATTTGGTGGAAATGACGCTCATTGGTGGCGCAGGGCTCGGGTGGAGTGGACGCGAGCGTCATATCGTATTGCGATATAATTACAAGCGGTAGCCATCGAACGGCAGCGTTGAAAGGAGCCCCGAGATCGCAAGGCAAGGCCCGGAAACGGGTTCCGAGCCAGGCCGATCATCTTGCCGAACTGTCTGCGGCTCATCTCGATGGGCTGTCGCGGATCGAGCCGCTCTTGAAGCAGATGTTGTCGCGGCGATCGGAATGAATTCCTGCTGCGCATGACGCTTCGGCGCGCGTCTCGCGCTTGGATGGCGGCGTGGCCAGATCCAACTTAGAAGCGTGAGTTTAGATACAATTTGCGATCAATGCAGGCTGCAATGGCGCGATATGCCTTGTCATTGTCATGAAACCTTCATACACCATGCCGGGGGCGATTTCATTCGATGGACGGCGGCCGGTCGTGACCGATGCGGGGACTGCTATTGCCGTCAGGCATGGCGATCAGGCGGAAATCGAACTCAAGCTGCTTGCGCCGCAAGGAAGCCTCGAAAAACTGCGCGAGGCAGCCTGTATCGTGCAGCATGCGCGCAATCGCGGCGCTTTTCACCGGTTGGAAACAGTCTATTACGACACGCCGGACCGGCTGCTGTTTCGGCACGGCATGTCGCTGCGTGTGCGACGCAGCGGCAAAAGCTTCATCCAGACGCTGAAGCTTTCGTCCAATGGCGCGCAGCCTCTGATGCGCCGCCAATGGGAGGCCGCGGTTGAAGGCATCGCCCCTGATCTGGCGCGATTCCCTACCGACGAGATCGGCGATCCCGTGGCGGCGCTGAGCAACGATGCGCTGGTGCCGGTGTTCGCAACAAAGGTACGCCGGCACGCGCGGCAGCTCGATCTGCCCGATGCGTCGGTTGAGATCGCATTCGACGAGGGGACGATCGAGGCCGATGCGCGCCAGGAGGTGCTGTCGGAAATCGAACTTGAACTGAAGAGCGGCAATGCCGGCGTCCTGTTCGATCTTGGGACGCAGTTGCTCGACGCCGCGCCGCTGCAGATCGGCACGCGCAGCAAGGCGGAACGCGGCTATGCGCTCGCGTTCGATGTCGCGCCACCGGCGGCGAAGGCCGAGTTGCCCGGCATCACCGCGGAGCTTGCGGTCGATGACGTCATCGCGCTGCTGGTCGGCTCCTGCTGGCATCATCTTCTAAAAAATCATGCGGTAGCCGAGCAGGGATCGGACCCCGAAGGCGTGCACCAGATGCGGGTGGCCCTGCGGCGCTTGCGGACGATCTGTGCGCTGTTCCGGCGCGACATTCCTTCGCAGGCATTTCTGGCGGTCAACAGCGAAGCAAAATGGCTGATGCGCCAACTCGGTCGGGCGCGGGATTGGGACGTGTTCGCCGGAGCGACCATCACCCGTCTGGTCAGCGCGGTTCCGGATATCGACCTGGATGGCCTTCGCCAGGCGGTCGAGCAGCGGCAGAAGTCGAGCTACGGGACCTTGCAAAGCGTTCTGGCGGATCCCCGATGCAGCCGCTTCCTGCTCTCGCTGGGGCATCTGGTGGAACGCCGCAGCTGGCGCAACGAGATCGACAGCGAGGCACTGGCTGTCCTGTCGCAACCGATGCCGGTGCTCGCCGATCAAATCCTGGAACGATTGCATCGCAAGACATTGAAGCGTGGTGCGCGGTTCCGGCGGCTCGATATCAACGCGCAGCACAATCTCAGGATCAACCTCAAGAAGTTACGCTATGCGGCGGAGTTCTTCCTGCCGCTCTATGCCTCCCACGCGCCGGCGAAGCGCTATGTGAAGCGGCTCGCCGGGCTGCAGACCAGCCTCGGGCGGGTGTGCGACATCGGCAGCACGCGCGTGCTGCTCCACACCATCGCGCAGGACGACCAACCTGCGCTTCATCTCGGCATCGGCGCGATGGCCGGCTGGCTGGCCCGCGATCAGATCGCGGTGGCGAAAGCGCTGCGCAAGAGCTGGCGGCGGTTCAAGACGACGCCCGTATTCTGGGGCCGGTGAGTTCGGCAGCAACGTGGATCGTCGCGCCTTCCGTGGACGGAAGCGCGATGCGATTTAGAGCAGGGGTGCCCTAACGGGACTGCGCCTGGATCGCAAGCCCGGAGGCCTGCGGCTTGCGTTCGGTGACCAGCGCAAGCAGCACGGTCAGCACCATGAAGCACACGGAGGCGCCGAACACCCAATGCGGCATGTGCTGGTCCATGATCCAGCCGAACAGCAGCGGGCTGACGATGCCGCCGAAGTTGAAGCCGGTGGAGACGATGCCGAAGGCGCGGCCGGCGGCACCGGGAGGCGCGGCGTTGCGCACCATCATGTCGCGCGACGGTGCGATCACGCCGCCGAGGAATCCGGCAAGCCCCATCGCGAGCGTGAGGACGACAGGCGGCAGGTTGATCAGCGCAATCAGCAGCACTAGGACGGCATTGACCGCAAAGCAGGCTGCGGCGAGCTGGCTGTGGCGATGGGTCCAGTCGGCGAGATAGCCGCCGGCGAGCACGCCCGCGGCGCTGGCGCCGAGGAACGCTGTGAGCGCGATGTTGGCGGTCGAGAACGACGCGCCGTAACCACCCATCAATGCGACGACGCCGAAATTGTTGATGCCCGAAGTCGACAGGCTGAGCAGCGTGAAGAACGCGGTGAGCACCATCAGCGCCGGCGTGATCACGCTGGCCTTCGATGCTGCGTCGTCCTTCGGCTTGTACTTGTTGGCGCCGGCATCGGGAATGCCGAGCACGATCAGGAACAGCGCCACCAGCGGGCCGACGGCGCCGGCCACGACCAGTGCGCCGAGGCCGCCGATCGAGGCGACCAGAGCCGCCATGATCGCCGGCGCCACCGCGCCGCCGAGGAAGCCGGCGAAGGTATGGATTGAGAAGGCGCGGCCCATCCGCGCCTCGTCCATATGGGCCGAGAGGATGGCGTAGTCAGCCGGATGGTAGACGCTGTTGGCGAGGCCGAGCGCCACCGCACAGACGATCAGTGAGGTGTAGCTGAGATGCAGGCCGAGCCCGATCAGCGCGCAGCCGCCGATGGTCAGTCCGATCAGCAGGATCTTGCGTGCGCCGATATGGTCGGCGAGGTAGCCGATCGGCGCCTGGGTCAGGCCGGAGACCACCGCGAACACCGTCAGTGCGAAACCGAGTTCGACATAGCCGACGCCGAGCTGCTGCTTCAGGAACGGAAACAGCATCGGCAGCACGAAGATGTGGAAGTGGCTGACCCAATGGGCGACCGAAATCCCCGTCAGCGTGCGCAGCGCGCTGTCGGCTTTCGCTTGTTGCGGTGCGGCCAGAATGTCGACCATGTCAGTGAAACCCCAATTCCAAAGCGTTCTCGAGCGAAGAGGGTACCGGTTCGCGTGCAGGAAACGCGTCAAAAAATGCCCGGCAGGGCGGGCAGAAAATAAAGCCTGGCCGCTAATTGTCCATGAATGCGGGCGCATGGCTGCCCCCGGCGCGGGCGTGCCGGATCGACACATGCGGCATTAAAGGCGGCGACAAAGTGCGGTCCTGCGGTGATGATCGGCCATGATCGACCCCAAAAAGC
>DASVOL010000554.1:0-5095 GCA_036383375.1 Bradyrhizobium sp.
TCCGGCATAAAAGATCGTGTTCGACAGGCCGAACATCGTCGCGGTGAGGCCAAGCTCCTTGTTCATCGACAGTGCGCCGAAGCCGATATTGATCCGGTCCAGATAGGCCACGACGTAGAGCACGAAGAGGAACGGAAGCAGGCGCCAGAACACCTTCGTCGCGACCGCGTCGGCGCACGTTGCCGTCGCACGCTCCGATCCTGCCACCGAGGCCTCGGTCATCTGTTGCTCCCCCAATAGGTTCGAATGGTCATGCCGCGTCGCGCCGTCCCGTTTTGTTCGAACCGCCCCTGATCAGGTCGACAAGGGATTCCGGGTTTTCAGGAAGGCAGTCGCCGCGCCACGCCACGTGCTGGTCGGGCCGCGACAGAACCAGTTTCCGTGCGCAGAGCTTGTCGAGATTCTCGTCGTCGGATGCGACGTCCAGCACGGCGAGCGGAACACCGCGTGCGGCAGCCGCCTCCACCAGCGGCGTGACATCGATCCGTGAGTCGAACCGCAACAAGGTGTACCAGGGTCCGATGGCGTCGTAGAGCGAACGCCCGTCGCGCAGCCAGACATGCGGCGTTCGGCAACCGGGCACCGTGGACGATGTGAAGTCGTAGAGCGTGTAGGCAGGCTGCGGCTCCGCGTCATAGGCGATGATCGGAGACTTGTCGTAGAAGTATCCGAAGTTGAGCCCGCCGCAGCAATACTGATTGACGTTCAGCGCGTAGAGTTCTCGCCCGAAGTCCGCCCGGACCTTATCGCCGGCCGGCCCCGGGGCTTCGATGTCCGCGGGCACGGCTGAACGCTGCTTGCCCAGCGCCAAAGCGTGGTTCATCGCAAAGTGCGAAACCTGCTCCGTGATCGGCAGCCGCTCTGCCTCGTAAGCGTCGAGGATATCCGGCTCGGCCCATCCGTGCAGAACGGCGGCGAGCAGCCATGTGAGATCCGTAACGTCGGCGATTCCGGCGTTCATGCCGTAACCCGCCATCGGCACCCAAAGATGGGCGGCGTCGCCGCTGATGAAGATCCGGCCGTTCCTGAAGCGATCGGCGACAAGACGGCGGCCGACCCAGTCTTCCTTGCTGATCACCTCATAGGTGAAGTCCGGGTCGCTTCCCAGAATCAGGCGGATGCAGGCGTCGCGGTCGACGGATTGGAAGTCCGCTTCATCGGGATTGAGGTAGTTGTGAATCAGCCAGGTCTCGCGGCCGTCGATCGCGTACATGTTGCCGCAGCGGCGGGGATTGACCGAGAACGTCGCCCAGGCCGGCTTCTCCTTCATCAGATTGAGTAGCTTGGGCGCGCGAATGAATGTCGACTGCACCCGTTGCACGACCGGATCACCCGCCAGCCTGGCGCCGATCGCGGCGCGAATGATGGATTTACCGCCGTCGCAGCCGATCAGGTACCGGCATGTGACGAGCCGGGTGTTCCCGGTGTCGAGGTCGCGGATGGAAACAACGACACGATCGTGGAAGCACTCCACCGCTTCGACCTCGGTCCTGTTCACGATCGTCACGCCGGGTAGCGACTCCGCATGGGCGAACAGAATGGGCTCGAGAAAAATCTGGTTGATGCGGTGAGGCGGCTCGGGCGTCGGCCACCATCCGTCTGGGCCACTGCGATCGGTGTACCGGGTGCTTCGACCGGGAATGTGGATGCGGGCCACCTCGACCCCGGTGGCCGTGGTGCGATAGGAGACGTCGTTCGGATAATCGGGCGGAAGGCCCGCGTTGCGCAGCGCACCGGCGACCCCGAGGCGGCGGAATATCTCCATCGACCGGGCCGAGACGTGGTTGCATTTGACGCTCGGCGGCTCGCCGCGGTGACGCCGTTCGATGACGATGACCGGGATACCCCGCCATGCGAGATCCATGGCCGCGGTCAGCCCGACCGGGCCAGCCCCCACGATCAGGACCTCCGCGTCGACAGCGGCCTGCATCTTTCCCCCGCAAGATTGTTTGCCAGGAGATCAAGCTAGTGTGCCGCGCAGTTGAAGTATATTTTATAATCTCAATGGATTCATAAATGAAACTCATAAAGCCAACGCTTCGGCAGGTTGAAGCTTTCGTTCTGATATGCCGGCTCGGCAGCATCACCGCTGCGGCCGAGCGAATGCGTCTGACGCAATCGGCGGTCAGCATCCTGCTCGGGCATCTGGAACGCGGACTTGGCGCGCAGTTGCTCGACCGGACCACCCGTTCCCTGCGGCCAACCGCGGCCGGGCTCGAGATGCTCGCGCGGGGCGAGCGCCTGCTGCGCGACCGCGACGCCATGGTCGGGGCGATCTCGGCGATTCGGGATGTCGAACGGGGAACGCTGAGCTGCGCCGTCACGGCGGCGGTCGCATCGGCGCTGATGCCGGAGGTTCTGGTCCGGTTCACCCGCGCTCACCCCGATATCGAGATCGCCATGCATGACGTCGCGCCGGATCAGCTGATCCCCAAGGTGCTCAGTGAGGACGTCGAGTTCAGCATCGGAACGGTCGACGCGAATGTTGGGAACCTGGTGCTCGAAACGCTGGTGAGCGACAGGTTGAGCGCTATTTGCCTGCGTCGCCATCGTTTCGCTGCGCGCAGTTCATTGAGCTGGGACGAGGTGCTGAAGGAGCCGTGCATCAGCGTGGCGCCGGGAACGCCGATCCGCGATCTGGTCGACGGCACGCTCGCCCGAAAGGGTCTCAGGATCGCGCCGAAGTGGCAGGTCTCGTTGCTGACGACCGCGCTGTCGATGACCGCCCACGGCCTCGGGATCGCGATCCTTCCGGGCTATCTGATCCCGCATCTGCAATATCCGATGCTGGTCGCCGTGCCGCTCAAGAACCCCGTGGTCCGGCGCAATCTTTCGGTGATCTTCCGCCACGGCACTTCGTTGTCACCGGCCGCACGGGCCTTCATCGAGATCTTCAAGCAGGCAGGTGCGCGCGGCCATCAGGCGTAGTTTGCCTGGCCTCTCGCCTGCTTCGTCACGCGCCCTTGTCGTCCTCGTCGATCGCTGCGTCTGCCGGCATTCAGCGCACTGCGACAATTCACCGCGACTGCCGATTGTATCGTCCGGATCGCGCCAAGAATCTCTCTAATCTTGCTGCCGGCAGTCAGAATCAAGCCGCATACGCGCAACGCCGACACGCGAACGATCAGAACGCCGGATCCGCCGCATCGATGTTGCCTCGCGCGGCAAGCTTCATCCCCGTTGTCTTAGATGCGTTCTAGTTGGCGTCACAGCGCGTGATGCTTATGCCCCGGTGGTCGCGCTCGAATTCTGACGATGTTCGAGCCGAAACCAAGAACAAGAATCCGGGGACCTTATGCTCGTCACGTCAAACGTTCCGTGCGCATTCCGACTCGTGTGCGCGTCTCTCCTCCTGACTACGGTCCCTTCGTTCGCACAGTCGCCGGAGCAACCACCCGCAGGCGGTGCTGCGTCGCTTCCGCCGGTCGTCGTAGCGGCGCCACAGCATCGCGCCACGCCGGTTCGGAGGCCGTCATCGTCACGGGCGGCGCGCTCGTCGGCATCGCATCAGGCGAGCAGGCGTGAGCACGTGCAAGCAGCTGCGGCCACGCCCACCGCCGGTGCGCAGCAAGCGGCGTTGCCCGTGCCTTATATCGGCGGCCAGGTCGCGCGCGGCGGACAACTCGGCCTGCTCGGCAACAAGGACTATATGGACACGCCGTACAGCCTGACGAGCTACACCGAGAAGACGATCCGCGACCAGCAGGCAACCAGCGTTGCGGAAGTGCTGACGAATTCCGATCCGTCGGTGCGCGCTGCAATTGGCAGCAGCAACCGTTACGACGCGCTGACCATCCGGGGTTTCCGGGTCGAGAACAGCGAAATCGCCTTGAATGGGCTTTACGGCCTCGTTCCGGCCTATCGCGTCAACCCGGCGCCGATCGAGCGCATTGAGCTGCTCAAGGGGCCGGGTGCCTTCCTCAACGGGATGGCCCCGCAAGGCAGCATCGGCGGTACGGTCAATGTCGTGACCAAGCGAGCGGCGGAAGACCTCACGCGCCTGACCGCGGGCTACATCTCGGATGGACGGTTCGGAACCGAGCTCGACCTCGCCCGCCGCTACGGCGAGCAGAAGGAGTGGGGCGTTCGCTTCAACGGCGGGATCGACGGCGGCAACACCTCGATCGACCGGCAGTCGACACGCAACGGCGTGGGCTCGCTCGGCGTCGACTATCATGGCGAGCGCTTTCGCTGGTCCGCAGACATCATCTCCCAGGACGACTGGATGAAGGCGGCCCAGCGCGGCTACACGCCGGTGCCCGGCATCGCCATGCCGAAGGCCCCCGATCCGCGCATCAATCTCGCGCAGCCGTTCGACCGTGCGCGGTCGCAGAGCCTGACCGGCCTGACCCGGGCCGAATACGATCTCAGCAACAGCGTCACCGTGTTCGGCGCTGTTGGCGCCAACCAGTTCCGCTACGACAAGCAGGAAGACCCGGGCGCGACGATTCTCAACACCGCGGGCGATGCCCGGGGCACGTCCCGATTCCAGACCGGCAAGTCGGAGGGCGTCTCCGGCGAGGCGGGCGTCCGCGCGCGCTTCGATACGGGACCCGTCGGCCACGAGGTCGTCGTCAGCGGCAGCGCGCTCGACCGGATCGATTGGCTCGGGCAGACCAACTACGCGACCTACCTGACCAACATCTACCGACCGACCTTGCTGGCGACCGCCGGCAATCCGGTATCGGCGTTCCCGGAGGGCAAGTCGGGCTTCCTCGGGCTGCGCAGTGTCGGCGTTGCCGATACCATCACGACCATGGGCGGCATGTTGCAGGTGATCGTGGGCGCGCGCCAACAGCAGGTGATCGCGAGCAGCTTCGATCCCGTCAGCGGCCTGGAGACCACGCACTACGACGCAAGCGCAACGTCGCCTTCGATCGCGCTGGTGGTGCGGCCGATCAAGGAGTTTTCACTCTACGCCAACTACATCGAAGGCCTGACGCCGGGGCCGACACCGCCTTCCGGCGCGGCGAACACCAATGCGGTGTTCGCGCCGTTCAAGACCCGGCAGGTCGAAGTCGGCACCAAGCTCGATCTCGGAGGCTTCGGCGCCAGCCTTTCGGCGTTCCAGATCAGCCTGCCGAGCGGTGTGATC
>DASVOL010000555.1:0-1524 GCA_036383375.1 Bradyrhizobium sp.
CTGATCATCATCGAGGGACACGATAGCCCGTAGCCCGGGCCGGCCGCTCCGGTCGCCGGAACAGCCACCGGCGACCGCCGTTTAGGCATATTCCAGCGCCGGAAAACCGGTTTCCACTTTGCCGGATCATGCTTTATACGGCGGAGAGAGGTGAGCCATGGCTGACATGCGTCTGATTGTTGCGGGAGCCGGCGGCCGGATGGGCCGCACGCTGACGCGGGTGATTTCCGAAACCCCGGGGGCGGTGCTGGTCGGGGCGCTGGAAGCGCCGGGCTCGGAGCTGCTGGGCAAGGACGCCGGCGTGCTCGCCGGCCTTCCCGCCAACGACGTCAAGCTGTCGGCCGATCTGTGGTCGATGTCGGCGAATGCCGACGGCATCCTGGATTTCACCGTACCGGCCGCGACCATCGCCAATGTCGCGATCGCGGCCGAGCGCGGCCTGGTTCACGTCATCGGCACCACCGGCCTGTCGCAGTCCGACGACGCGGTCATCCGCAGCGTGACCAACCGCGCCATCGTGGTGCGGTCGGGCAATATGAGCCTCGGCGTCAATCTGCTTGCCGCGCTGGTCAAGCGTGTCGCACAGTCGCTCGACCAGAGCTTCGACATCGAAATTCTCGAGCTGCACCACAAGTCCAAGATCGACGCGCCGTCGGGCACTGCGCTGATGCTCGGCGAAGCTGCCGCTGCGGGACGCAAGATCGCGCTGGAGCAGCATTCGGCGCGCGGCCGCGATGGCCTGACCGGCGCGCGGCGTCCCGGCGATATCGGCTTTGCTTCGTTGCGCGGCGGCACCGCGGCCGGCGATCACAGCGTGATCTTTGCCGGCCCCTCGGAGCGCATCACGCTGTCGCATCATGCCGAGGACCGCGCGCTGTTCGCGCAGGGCGCGCTGAAGGCGGCGCTGTGGGCACACGGCAAGAAGCCCGGCATGTATTCGATGACTGACGTTCTCGGGTTGAGCGACTGAAACCGCGCGCCCAAATAAAATCCAGCCAAGCGAAAACGGAATCTGAAATGAGTGATCGTCTTCTTGTGCTCGTTCGTCACGGTCAGAGCGAATGGAATCTGAAGAACCTGTTCACCGGGTGGAAGGACCCCGATCTCACCGAGCAGGGCATCACGGAGGCCAAGGACGCCGGCCGCAAGCTGAAGGCGCAGGGCCTGTCGTTCGACGTTGCCTTCACCTCCGACCTGACCCGCGCGCAGCACACGCTGAAGCTGATGCTGGAGCAGATCGGCCAGACCGGATTGCCGACCACGAAGAATCTCGCGCTCAACGAGCGCGACTACGGCGATCTCTCCGGCCTCAACAAGGACGACGCCCGCAAGAAATGGGGCGAGGACCAGGTGCTGGTCTGGCGCCGTTCCTACGACGTCCCGCCGCCCGGCGGCGAGAGCCTGAAGGATACGCTGGCGCGCACGCTGCCCTATTACGTGCAGGAGATCCTGCCCGGCGTGCTGCGCGGCCAGCGCACGCTGATCGCCGCCCACGGCAATTCGCTGCGCGCGCTGATCATGGTG
>DASVOL010000556.1:0-1654 GCA_036383375.1 Bradyrhizobium sp.
GGAACCGGCGCACGCGCCCGCGTCCTAGGGCGGCTGCGCTTGAGTCCAAGACGGGCTCGATCCGGTAGGTCTATCTGATGGCAACGAAAGATCGTCGGGTAGCAGTTTGTCGTCCGGCGCGACGAAAACGCGGGCGGCATCGGGGGCGAAGCGAACACATGAGATTTAGCGGACGAACGGCCTTGGTCACGGGTGGCGGCACCGGAATAGGAGCGGCCGTCGCACGGCGGCTTGCGTCGGAGGGCGCCAACGTTGCCGTCATGGGCCGGCGGCGCGAGCCGCTGCAGGCGCTGGCTGACGAGACCGGTTGCTTCGTGGTGCAGGCTGACGCGGCCGACAGCGTCGCCGTACGGGCAGCCTTGAAGGAGATCCACGGCAAGTTCGGCAAAGTGGACATCCTGATCGCCAACGCCGGAGGCCACGGCGTCGGTCCGACAATCTCGATGACCGACGAGACATGGTCGCTGGCGACCCGGCTCAACCTCGACACCGCCTTTGTCTGCGCTCGCGAGAGCCTTCCGGATCTGATCGCGCAAAAAGGCGCCGTCGTGGTCGTTGCCTCGATCGCCGGTCTGTTCGCGGGCCCCGATGCGGCCGGCTATGTGACGATGAAGCACGCCTGCATCGGCTTCGGCAAATCGCTGGCGCGCGATTACGGCCGCAAGGGCGTGCGCACCAATATCGTCTGCCCTGGCTGGGTTGCGACCGCGATGGCCGACGAGCAGATGCAAGTCATCGTCGAGAAGCACGGGCTGCATTCGATCGACGAAGCCTACCGCCTGGTCACCAAGGATGTACCGCTCGGCCGCCCGGCGACATCGGAGGAGGTCGCAAACGTCATCTGCTTCCTCGTCTCGGATGAAGCATCGGCCATGAATGGCTCGATCCTGACCGTCGATGGCGGAGCGGGTGTGGTCGATTTGCCGACATTGGCATTCGTCGAGTGAGCGGGAGGCAAAGCATGCAAGGCAACGACCGACCCGCTGACTGGAAGAATTTCGATGACTTCGCCGCGGGCATTGCAACCAACCGGCTTCCGACCACGGACGGGCTCGCCGGCCAGGCTCTGAAGATCACGCTGAAGGACGGCCGTGCCATTGATCTGGCCTTTGCCTCGGCTGACCGGCTTCAATGGCGGGAGGGCGATGCGACCGGCGCCGACTGGTACGAGGCAATCAACGTGGCGCCCGACGTGGTCTTCATCAACGTCACCTTTGCCGCGCGCGCGACCGAGGACGAAGCGTTCATCGTCAACACCAGGACTCGCCGCGTGCTGTCGGTGCGCGAGCGCGTCCGCGCCGCCGGCGAATCTCCGGGAGAACCGCGGGTTGCGCAGGTTTACACGGCCGGTGTCGTCGGCGATCCCGCGATTGCGCCCACGGGTTTCGAGCCGGCGCCGTCGCGGGACCTGGTCGGGATGACGGCCCATTATGACTACAGCCCGCAGCACCTCTACGAGCACGTCTATCTCAGCTCGCAGCGCTATGCCTGGCAGAATCTGGTCGGCGTCCAACGCGGCCATGGCGACGTCGACCTGACGACGACCTACAAGTTCGATCACAACCAGTACGTCTTCGGATTCCGCGAGTTCATCATCCCGGTCGCCTCGATCTTCTTCTACAATTGGGATGCCATGCGCTCGACCGGCAAATTC
>DASVOL010000557.1:0-9101 GCA_036383375.1 Bradyrhizobium sp.
TTGGAGCGGGTGAAGGGAATCGAACCCTCGTATTCAGCTTGGAAGGCTGCTGCTCTACCATTGAGCTACACCCGCATCGAGCGATCACCTAACACGGCCGGACGGCCGTCTCAACTGCTTCGGCGGGCGTCCTTGTGCGCCGGTCAGCGAGACTATGTCGGCGCGATCTGGCCGGTTCCGGGCCGGAATTGGGCGGATGGCGGCCTTAACAGCGGCAGATTCGCCACCTATATTGCTGGTCCCATCAACAAAGAAAGGAGGTGATCTAGTGTCTTGTCTCAAGCGCTGTCACCTCGCTGGGATCGCCCGCTAGGCGCTGAGCAATCAGCCTGGCATCGGGGCGCTCTCAGCCCTGGACCAGCGAGACAACAAATCCGGGGGCGCGGCGGAAGCGATTCCGCCGCGCCTTTTTTGGCTATCGCGCACCTCGCCGCTGCCATGCCGCCGGTGGGATACCTTGTCGCAGCACAAACCGGCCGGTCCGCCACACATGAAATGTCGGCGTCGCCGGCTTTGGGCCGTCCTTAGGCCTGCCGCATCAGAAAATGAGGAGCTCACCAGATGCTTTATGCCATCCTGGCTTATCACGTCGAAGCCGAGGTCAAGTCGTGGAGCGCCGATGAGGACGCCGCCGTCATGGCGGGTCTGCGCGAGGTCCATCAACGGCTGAAGGGGCGGCTCGGCCCGGCTGCACGGCTCGGCGAGACTCGCAACGCCAGCACTCTGCGCGGGCCCGGCCACGGCGTGGTGATCGACGGCCCGTTCTCGGAGACCAAGGAGCAGCTGCTCGGCTTCTACGTGATCGATTGCGCCGATGAAGCCGAAGCGATCGCCGCGGCGCGCGACCTGCGCAGCGTCAACCCGTCGGCGGTCTACGAGATCCGCGCGCTGAAGCGCTACACCCCCGGCGCACCGTTTCCGGAGACCGCGGGCCCAAGCGACGCGTAGAGATCGCGCGCGCCTGGAGCGCTGCTCAACGGCTCGAGCGTTTCGGCAATTTCGGCAGCTTGCTCGGATCGAATTTCGGAAGCGGCAGATCCGGCGGCGGCTCGGGTGTCACCTCGTGGCTCGGCATCAGCGTCACCTCGAAGGCGAGATCGGGCACGGCATCGGCCCTGCCCGTGCAGGTCGCGATCGCGCCGCTGAAGCTACCCTCGAGTCGCACCACGAGATCGTCGGTGCCGAACACGGTCGCATGACTATCGGAATGCCGCCTGGTGGTGAGAACCGCGGAGAAGCGTTCGCCATCGACCTCGTAGGTGCCGCTGTAAAGCATGATGGCATCGCTGCCCCACAGCCTGCCGTCGGCCACATGCACGATGCCGGTGCCGTCGGCGAGCGACGTCCGAAACCACGCCGCATAGGTGCCGTTCTTGAGCATGGAGCCTGTCTCCACTCGCTCCGTTTCTCCGCAAACGATCTGGGCACCGTTGCGTTAACAGGCAGTGAAGGAACTTGGGGTGAAGGAACTTGGCCCCGCGCTCACTGGCCGTCGATCTGCCGTCCCATGATGGCGATCGCCTTCTGATAGACCCCTGCGGCGTTCCATGCCTCGATCGCGGCGAAATTGGGTTCCCCCGGCTGATAGCCAGCGCCGGCGCGCCAGCCATTGGCGCGCAGGAAGTTCGCCGTCGAGCTCAGCGCGTTGGCGGCGACGTCGAGATTGCCGGTGCCATAGGCGAGGACGTTCTTCGGCATGAACTGGGTCTGGCCGATTTCGCCATGCATCGAACCGCGCGTGCTGCCGGACAGACTGCCGCGGTCGATCAGCTTCAGCGCTGCATAGAGCTGGTCGGTAAAGAACTCCGGGCGGCGGCAGTCATAGGCAAGCGTCGCGATCGACGACAGCATGCTCTGGTTGCCGCGCTGGCTGCCGAAGCCGCTCTCCATGCCCCAGATCGCGATCAAGGGTCCCGGCGGCACGCCGTAGCGCTGCTGGATCGAGGTGAACAGCGCCGCCTGCGACTGCTTCAGCGAACGGCCGCGCGCCACGATGGTCGCAGATCCCCGCTTGGCCATGAACTGCTCGAGCGACAGGCCAAAACTGCGCTGGCCACGATCCGCGGCGATCGTCGCACTGGCGTAGTGCGCCTGCATCAACGCATCGATCGCGGTGGCGCCGACGCCCTTGGCCCTCGCCTCACCGGCAAACTGTTGCTTCCAGGCTTCGAATCCGCCGGGCCCGTTGCCGCACTGCGCCGCGTTCGCTTCTGCGCCCAGCGTTGCAATCATCGCGACGATGGCAAGCGCCGACGTCGCAATCTGCCAGCCCCTGATCATCCGAAACCTCCTCCGAAAAATGTGCCGCCGCCCCTCGCGGACGCGGCCCTGACGATGGCCTGATGTAGATGACCCGGCGATGAACGAACCGCCGCAGATTCGGCCGCGGACCGTCACGATATGTCGCCGGCAGCGGATTGGCCATCCCGGCCACATCAGGCAGACCGGGGCATTTGGCCCCTGCGTGCGTCCCGGCGGATCGACGGTGTTCGGCGGCGGCGCCCGGCGAGCCCCGCAACACCGCGCTTGACATTGACGCTAATGAGAAGGTGCTAGGCCGACCCTCGACAGGAGATCGCGATGCGGATTCAGGAGGCGGCACACCATCTTGGCGTGAGTGCACGGACGCTTCGGCATTATGAGGCGGCCGGCCTGATCGTGCCGCGCCGGAATTCGAACGGCTATCGAAGCTACGCCGCGTTGGAGATCGAGCGGGCTGCGTGGGTGAGAGACCTCATCGCCGCGGGCTTCTCAACCCGCGAGCTTCGCAACCTCCTGACCGCGCTTGAAGACGGCCGGCGCGGCGCGCGCGTGAACTGCTCCTTAGTGATGCAGGAGAAGCTCGACCAGATCGATCGGGCGATCGCGGCGCTGCGCAAGCGGCGGCGCGCCTTGTCGCGTCGTCTGGCCGGACCGGATGGCGGTCGCAGCAACATCAGAACATCAGGACCTGGCAATGAAGATACTCAATATCCTGGCGAGACGTTACCTGCCGCTCGGGGGCCTGGACGAGGCCGTGGCCTTCCACGAAGCCCTGATCGGCCAGCCGGCGCGCCTTCGCTTCGACTATCCCGAATATGATCTCAGGCTGGCCCAGGTCGCCTCGATCCTGTTCATTGCAGGGACGGAACAGAGCCTGAAGCCGTTCACGGCGACGCATCTGACGTTTCTGGTCGACGACATCGACGCATTCGCCGCGTATCTCCCCGGCGTCGGCGCCACGATCCTCGAAGCCCCGAAGCCAGTCCCGACCGGCCGCAACATGCTGGTGCTGCATCCGGACCAGACCCGCGTCGAATATGTCGAGCATCGCGACAAGCATCCCGCCGATGTGCTGCCTTGAGCATATCAGCCGCAGGTCGGTAATGACGGCAGCGCCGGCTCGCCAAATGCCGTACGCGATGCTGCGCGCTAGGGCACCTCGCCTCGCCGCCGCGGGCCAACGGTCTGCGGGCGGTTGAGGAAGAATTCGCGGTTGCCGAGCGCGGCCTCCGCATACTGGTCGATCGCCACGATGATCGCCTGCACGTGGTGAAAGCACCAGCCTTCCCGCGTCGCCATGTGCCGGACCTCGGCCAGCGCCTTGATCCAGGGCGCATGATCATCGCTGTCGTGGAAATACCGAAGCGGCTCTCTCATCTTTCCTCCGGCAGATCACGTCCTCCAGCTCGGCGCGCTTGCGCGACAGCAGAAGCTGCGCCGATGCACTATCGCGTCCGGCCTGCCTGAGCCGGTTCACGGATGCGTCGAGCGCGCGCAACTCGGCGCGCAGCCGCTGCATCCTGGGTGCGTCATCACCCACGCGCTTCGCCAGCGACGAGCTCCCGCTTCACCGCGCGAAGAAAGATCGGTGTCGCGGCTCGGCGGCGCGGAGCAACGCTCGCATGCACGATGATCGGCTCGCGGTCGCCCAGCGTGCCCCGCTCTTCGACCAGACGGCTCATCACCAGGCGCATCTTCAGCAGGTCCCCGGCAACGAAGGCGCAATCCTCATCCCGGTTGATCTGCTGTCGCATGATCGCCTCGGCCTCGAGCATGCTGACGCGCAGCGCCCTGATCTGCCTACGAATTTCGTTGATGCGGTTGTCCATGGCGGGCCTCCTATTCACGGTGGACGGCAATTAGAACAAAACAAGAACATACAGTCAAGCGGCGGAGCCTGCCTGTCGTGGATTTTTGTCATTGCAGGTCGCGCCAGTTCCTGCCGTGGGAACCAGGAGGATCACCGTTCTCGCGAGCTCAACGTGAGGACGTTCGAAGAAGCAAGACCAGAGAGCCACGGACGAACGCCGGCCGGGATCACGAAGAAGCGCGCAGGGCGTCCGCAGCGAAGCCGCGGCAGACCGTCACAGCCGGCCGCATCTTCATTTGCGGCCTGCCTTACGAAGATGCGCGTCGTCAGGATTTCCTCAGTGCCCAGGCCTTCCGCGTCAGACAAACAGCCGACACATGACTGTGGAACAATTCACCCTTGGAACTTGTCTACTCAAATAGACAAATTAAAATGGGATCGATTCTGTTTCGATCATTGCGCAGTACATGACGAAGTCTTCCAAACTGGTCGCCGCCAAGCGCGGCAAGGTCCTTCTGGTCCGACGTCGATCTGACGGGCTGTGGATGTTCCCCGGCGGGCGCAGGCGTGCGCGCGAGACCGGCAAGGATTGCCTGAAGCGCGAGATCAAGGAAGAGCTGCCGAAGCTCAAGCTCGGCAGGCTCAGCCTGTGGAAGGAAGTGACGGCCAAGAACAAGCGTTCCGGCCGCAAGATGAGCGATGCGATCTTCATCGCCAAGAACGCCAAGGGACGGCTGGCGATCGGCGACAAGAAGGAGATCGACCGCGCCGCCTGGCAGAAGCCGCGGGGACTTCGCCTGACGGCGACCTCGCGCTACATCCGCGATCGGCTGTTTCCGAGGAAGCAGCGGCGCCGGCGATAGGCGGCGGAATATCTGCTGCGCGGAAAATCACGGATTTCATCTTCGGCATTTGGCGGCTGCGCGGGCATGGCTTGCTGATTTGTTGAGCTTCACCCACCATCGACGCGTGCTAGGAATGATGTGATCCGTCCGGACCGGACACGACATCAGCCGGAATTGCGTCAGAATGCCCTTCCCTTCCAACCGCCAGCGGCGGCTGTTCAGACTGGTCTCCGCGCGTTGGCAGCGCCGCGCCCTCTTCCTGCTGGGCGGCATTGCGGTCGGTGCGGCGGCCGTCGCGCTGGCACAGCTCGCGGATCTGGCGCAGGTCGCCTTCTCCGCACTGGTGTCGCATCTCCGCTACGCCTCGCTGGTGCTGACGCCCGCAGGCTTCGCGCTGTCGGTCTTCCTGACCAATCGCTATTTTCAGAACGCGCAGGGCAGCGGCATCCCGCAGGCCATCGCCGCACGCCATCTGACCGACCAGACCGCGCGCGAGAGCCTGGTTTCGCTGCGCATTGCCGCCGGCAAGATCCTGCTGACCCTGTTCGGCCTCCTGTGCGGAGCATCGGTCGGGCGCGAGGGACCAACGGTGCAGATCGGCGCGTCGATCATGTTTGCCCTCGGCCGCTTCTCGCCCCGGCGCCAGCCGGGCTTGATCCTCGCCGGTGCGGCCGCGGGTGTCGCGGCAGCCTTCAACACCCCGCTGGCCGGGATCGTATTCGGCATCGAGGAAATGAGCCGCGCCTTCGAGACGCGAACCTCCAGCCTGATCATCGGCGCGGTCATCGCCGCGGGCCTGACCTCGCTCGCTCTGATGGGCAACTATACTTACTTCGGCACCAGCGCGACGGCGCTGCGCAACGGCGCCGACTGGCTCGCGGTCCCGCTCTGCGGCGTGGCCGGCGGCCTCGCAGGCGGCCTGTTCAGCCGCATCCTGATCGCAATGGCGCGTGGATTTGCCAATCCGGTCGGCCGCACGATCAAGCGCTATCCGGTCGGCTTTGCCGCGATCTGCGGACTAGCCGCGGCGATTTGCGGGATCGCTTCCGACGGCGCGATCTACGGCACGGGATATCAGCAAGTCAAATCCGCGCTCGAAGCCGGATCGCAATTGCCCGCGAGCTTCAGCGTCTGGAAATTCCTCGCCACCACCTTTGCCTCGATCAGCGGCATGC
Source organism: Bradyrhizobium sp. (assembly GCA_036383375.1). Lineage (GTDB taxonomy): Bacteria > Pseudomonadota > Alphaproteobacteria > Rhizobiales > Xanthobacteraceae > Bradyrhizobium. The sequence continues at coordinate 6,093 of DASVOL010000557.1, forward strand.
CGGGCGGCATCTTCGCGCCCTCGCTCGCGGTCGGTGCCGGGCTCGGCTCCAACATCGCGCCGCTGTTCCACGGCGCGCCGCTACCGGCGATCATGCTGCTCGGCATGGTCTCGTATTTCGCCGGCGTGGTTCAGGCGCCGATTACGGCCTTCGTCATCGTCACCGAGATGACCGACAATCACGCCATGGTGGTGCCGCTGATGGCCGCGGCCCTGATCGCGCATGCGAGTTCGAAGCTGATCTGCAAGGAAGGCGTCTATCACGCCCTCGCCAAGGGATTCATCGATCGGGCTTCGCCGGCGAAGACGACGCCGGCCTGACGTATCCGACCGATCGAGCTTCAGCCGTTATAGGCAAACAACTCGATCGGCTCGCTGAAACCGCGCACCGGATGCTCGCCGACATGTTCGAGCGCGAAATCGTGCTCGACAAGATCGGCGAAGGCGCGGGACAGCAGCACGGTCTTCTTCAACTGCTTGGTGAGCGCTTCGAGGCGCGAGGCCATGTTCACGGCGGGGCCGATCACGGTGAAGTCGAGCCGGGTGCGCGATCCGATATTGCCGTACATGACGTCGCCGACATGGACGCCGATGCCGTAATTCATCGGCGCCCGGCCCATCATGCCGTTCCGTTCGCTGAGCGCCGCCATCGCCTCGCGCGCCTCGGACACCGCGTGCAGCAGGTTGGCGCAGGCCTTCGGCTCGCTGAGCGGGAAAATGGCGAGCAGACCATCGCCGATGAATTTCAGGATTTCGCCGCCGTGCCGCGTGATCGGCTCCGACATCGCGTCGAAATAGTCGTTGAGGAGATCGATCACGTCATCGCGCGGCCAGCTATCCGAGATCCGGGTGAAATCCCGCAAGTCGCAGATCATGATCGCGGCACGGACCGTGGTGCCGCTGCCCCGGCGCGTCGCACCCGCCAGGATCATCTCGCCGGCATGCGAGCCGACATAGGTCTCGAGCAGCGTCCGCGCCAGACGGTTCTTCATCCGAATCTCGCTGACCAGCGCCAGCACCGGCAGCACCTTCCGCAGCTCGGCGATATGCGCATCATCGAAACCGCCGGCGCGGTCGGTCGCGAAGGTCACGACATGCCGCTTGCCGAGCGTATGCAGCAGTGGCCAGGCCACATAGTCCGTCAGGCCCTGCGCGCGCATGTCGTCATAGAGCGCGTGCTTGCGGCCCTGTGATGGGTCGCCCTCGAGCTTCTCGCGCACCTCCTCGGCACCCTGATGGATTTCGTAGACCGGACTGCCGATATATTCCGAGCGCTGCTGGACATCGTAGTCGACCCGCGTGATCTCAGCCTCGCGCTTGCCATCGGCCCAGATGATCCGGGCGCCGAGCCATTGCGGATGCTGGATCAGGAGGTTCATCGTCGCCCGCTTCAGCGGAATGCCCGCGCCCTGCAGCCGGTTGCACAACTCGGCGAAGATGTTGTCGATGAAGCGCTGGTCGCGCGTGTGGTTGGTCAACCAGCTCACAACGTCGCCGCCGGACTGTGGCGAGACGTGATCGATGTTGGGCGCGTTCATGGCTGGCTCCGGAGCGGCGGGTGGGGTCGGCAACCGCTATGTCGTGCTTCTGCCCGGCCACGTCAACGTCGCCAGCGGTATCGTGATCGAGCTGGTCGGCCTTGCCCGAGCCCCTCGAAGGGCACCGCGGACCTCCGCGTGGTGTGGTGGCGGCGAGAGCGTAAGGGGGACGGGTTGCCAAAATATCGAAAACAACCCCATGCAAAGTAGCCGGCGCTCGACCAGGCTCCTTGACACGTCGGGCAACTCAGGGATAGATTTCCAATATTCCGAAATCACTCAAGACGCACGCACGCCCTCCCCCGCATGCGGGGCGAGGTCAAGTGGAGCCTACCCGCCCAGCCTGTCGACCTCGGCCTTGCCGGCCTTCATGACCAGCGGGATGTGCTCGCCCTGCCCAAGCAGGCAGGTGACATCACGCAGCGGATTGCCCTCTACTACCAGCAGGTCGGCAAAGGCCTCCGGCGCGATGCGGCCGAGCTTGCCTTCCATGCCGAGCACCTCGGCGCCGACAATGGTCGCGCTGTGGATCACGGCCTGCGCGCCGAGCAGCTCGGCGCGGATCCGGAACTCGTCGCTCTGCAAGCGCTGCGACGGTCCGAGCAGATCGCTGCCGTACCCCATCTTGACGCCGGCCTCGCGATAGATCGCGAGCGAGCGCAAGCCGGCGTCGCGCACGTCGGCAACCTTGGCGACGCTCGCTGCAGGCAGGCCGTATTTGGCGCCTTCGGTGGCCAGCGCCTCATAGGTAACGAGCGTCGGCACCACGTAAGCGCCCTGCTCCGCCATCAGGCGCGCGGTCGGCGGGTCAACCAGATTGCCGTGCTCGATGGTGCGCACGCCGCAGCGCACCGCGCGCTCGATCGCCTCCGCGGTGTACGCATGCGCCAGCACATAGGTGTGCCGCGCCTTGGCCTCCGCGACGATGGCGCGGATCTCGTCCTCGGAATAGCCGTAAGCACCGATCGGATCGGTGGGTGACGCGACGCCGCCGGACGCCATGATCTTGATCTGGTCGGCGCCCATCTGCAGCTCCTCGCGCACCGCCTTGCGCACCGCATCGACGCCGTCGACGACGCGCGCGATCGCGCCGACCCGCACGCAGCAGGAACAGGTCGGGTCGGCCAGATAATCCGAGCGTGCGCGTCCGTCGCCATGGCCGCCGGTCTGGCTCAGCGCGCGGCCGGAGACGAACAGCCGGGGACCATCGGTCAGGTCGGTGTCGATCGCCTGCTTGAGCGCATAACCGGCGCCGCCGGCATCGCGGACGGTGGTGAAGCCGCGCTTCAGCATGCCCCGCAGGAGCATGGTCGAGCGCAGCGTCACCAGCACGTTGGCCATACGGGCCTGCTGCGACAGGTCGAGCTCGACCGCGACCGCGTGCACATGCAGGTCGATCAGGCCTGGCATCAGGGTCTTGCCCTTGAGGTCGATGACACGATCGACCGAAGCCTCGATCGGCCGGTCGGACA
>DASVOL010000558.1:0-12626 GCA_036383375.1 Bradyrhizobium sp.
CGGTCGATGGTGCGGTTGACCAGATGCACGCGCGCGATCCCACGTTCGATCAGGCCGAACACCACCGCACGCGACGCGCCGCCGGCGCCGAGCACCAGCGCGTCCTCGGTCTTGTCCCAGCCGGGCGCGCAGGCGTCGAGATTGTTGATGAAGCCTTCGACATCGGTGTTGGTCGAGCGCAGCTCGCCATCGGCGAACCACAGCGTGTTGGCGGCGCCGACCGCGCGGGCGCGCTCATCCGGCGCCGACAGCGCTAGCGCCTGCTCCTTGTGCGGGCGGGTGACGTTGGCGCCGACGAAGCCGCGCAGCGACAGGCGGAACAGGAAGTCCTTGAAATCCTCCGGCGGCACCGCCTCGATCACATAGCCGCCCTCGATGCCGAGCGTGCGCAGCCAGTAATGATGGATCACCGGCGAGCGAGAATGCGCCGCCGGCCAGCCGATCAGGCACGCGGCGCGGGTTTTGCCTTGAGTGTTACCGTGGATGTCGCCTTGGGATGTCATGGCTGTGACATCGGCCAAGGCAGGCGCGCTGTCAATCCATCCGCTTCGCGGTTGCGGCAACCAGCGCGCTGAGGGCGAACGCGGTGGCCGCGGCAAACCAGATCGCGCCGAGATTGATCGAGCGATAGGCCAATGCGCCGGTGAGCGCGCCCGCGACCAGCGCCGCCCACAGCAGCAGGTTCGGCAGCCAGGCCCAGGGCGCCCCGCCGGTCAGTGCGGCGGCGATCAGCTGCCCCGCCTTCACCAGCGCTCCCGTGACATAGGTCAGGCCAAGCCCGGCCCCGCCTTCGAGCTGGAACACCGCGTTCTCGAGCCCCATCGCCAGCACGATCGCCGCGACCGCCGCGTTCGGCAGACCATAGGCATAAGCCAATGCCGCTGCCATCAGCAGCAGTGCCTCGACCAGCAGGATCAGCGGCTGGCGGTGTGGGATGCGGCTGAGCACGACCAGGCTGCCGGCCGCAGCACCGGCGACGAACAGCACGATCAGCTCCAGGGCTTCCAGCGCGTGCTGCCAGTGGCCCTCGGCCAGGGTCACGCCGAGCCGCGTCGAGTTGCCGCTCATGAAGGACACGAACAGCCCGCCGAGATGCAGATAGCCGATGCCGTCGACATAACCGGCGAGCGCGCTGAGCGCGCAGGCCAGCGCCAGGTTACGGCGGGATTCAAGCATGATGTCGTTGCGCCCCCATCGGGGACACAAGCTAGCTGGCGGCGGCGATCCTGCCAACGACCACGCCCGCGGGGGCGTGATCGCAGCAGCAGTCTCACGCCGCGTCGCGATGCGCGGCGATGATCTGGTCGGCGGCGCGGCCGGTCACTTCGGCCATGCGGTCGAACTGGCGAGTGAAGGTGCCGGCGCCGGCGGTGGCGGAGCGCAGCTCGACGATGAGGTCGCCGATCTCGGATTCCGGCATCGTGGCACGGACGCAGTCCCAGCCGCTCCAGCCCTCGCGGGTGTCGAAGCCGAGGATCTGGCCGCGCCGCGCCGACAGGATCGCATTGATCTTGGCGGTCGCATCGGTCGGACAGACGATCTCGACCATGTGGATCGGCTCCAGCAGCACCGGCTGGCACTGCGGCAACGCCTCGCTGACGCCGACCCGCGCCGCGGTGCGGAACGCAAGGTCGGACGAATCCACGCTGTGATAGGAGCCGTCGGTCAGCGTGACGTCGACGTCGATCACGGGGAAGCCGAGCGGGCCGCGCGCGAGCGCGTCGACCACCCCCTCCTCCACCGCGCCGATATAGTTGCGCGGCACAGCGCCGCCGACCACCTTCTCGTGGAATTCGAATCCAGAGCCGCGCGGCTTCGGCTTGATGTCGAGTACGACATCACCGAACTGGCCGTGTCCGCCGGACTGCTTCTTGTGCCGGCCGCGCTGGGTGACCGCCTTACGGATGGTCTCCTGATAGCCGATCGCCGGCGGATGCGATTTGACGTTGACGCCGTAACGGTCCTTCAGCCGCTCCTGCGCGACACGCAGATGCATCTCGCCCTGCCCCCACAGCACGGTGTCGTGGGTGCGCGGGTTCTGGATCATCGTCAGCGACGGATCCTCCTCGTTCAGCCGCAGCAGCGCCTGGCCGAGCTTGACGTCGTCCTTGCGGTCGGTCGCGGCGATCGAGATCGACAGCACCGCCGCGACGGGCTCGACCTTGACCAGCGAGGCCGGGGCGGTCTTGCCGCTCGAGACCGTATCGCCGGTCTTGATCGCATCGAGCTTGCCGAGCGCGACCGCGTCGCCGGCCTCGGCCTGCGGCCGCTTGCTGTCATGCGTGCCCGAGACCGCGAGGATGCCGGAGACCCGCCCGCTCTCGCCGCTTGAGGATTGCAGCGTCGCGCCGTCGTCCAGCCGGCCTGCGAGCACGCGCGCCAGCGACAGTTTGCCGCCGTGCTGCAGATGCACGGTCTTGAACACATAGGCCAGCGCGTCCTTCTGGTCCTTGATGCCGAGCCGCGCGGCGGTCTCAGTGACGCCGGGCGCCTCGTGACGCAGCGCCTTCATCAGGCGGAGCACGCCGTTCTCGCGGCTCGCCGCACCAAGCAGCACCGGACAGATCAGTCCTTCGCGCAATTCGCGCGCGAGATCGTCGAACACCGCATCGCGCGGCGGCTGGATATCCTCCAGCAACTGCTCCATCAGCGCATCGTCGTGATCGGCGAGCTTCTCCAGCATCGAGAAGCGCGCTTCCTTCTCGCGGTCGAGATTGCCGCCCTCCAGCGCCATCACCTCCGACGGCTTGTGCTCGCGATAGACGAAGGCGCGCTCCAGCGCGAGATCGACGAAGCCTTCGATCAGATCGCCGTTCCAGATCGGGATCTGGCGCAGCACCAGCGGCACGCGCGACGCCGGCTGCAGCGTCGCAAGCGTCTCGCGGACGCGTTTGTTGGCGCGGTCGATCTTATTCAGGAACAGGAAACGGGGAATCCCGAGCTCCTCGAGCTCGCGCAGGATGATCTGCAGCTGCGGCAACTTCTTCTCGTCAGCCTCGCAGACCACGACCGCGGCATCGACCGCCGGCAACGCGCCACGCATGTCCTGCGCGAATTCGATCGAGCCGGGGCAATCGATAAAGGTGTAGCTGTCCCCCATAAAGGTGGTGGTGGCGGCGGTCAGGCCTACGCCCATCTTGTGTTGACGCGCCTCGGGGCTGGCATCGCCGACGGAGGTTCCGGCATCGACGCTGCCGGCTGTCTTGATGGCGCCAGTGCGCGCCAGGATCGCTTCCAGAAGTGTGGTTTTACCGCTTTGGAAAGGGCCCACCAATGCGATGCACCGTGGACCTCGGGGACTTCTGACGTCTTGTCCCATTGCCGCCTCCTCGTGTTGGAGCTCGGCCCATGATTGGGTCGGCGACCGTTTATGCTCTGCCTGCGTTTGACATTTGGCAAGCGGGAAAACGTCGCTGCGGTGCGGCGTCGCGGAAGTTACCGATGGCGGAGCTGCACGCCGCCATTCGCCGGACCAGTACGTCCGATGCGTCAGTTTCTAAGCGGCGCGATCTCGCGCCAGCGCTGCGCGATGTCGAGCAGGCGCTGCACGGCGGGCGACACATCTTCCTCACGCCACGCAATCGTGAGCGGGGCCGTCACCACCGGCGCGGCAAGCGAAACATATGCCACGCCGCGACCGGTTTGCGCGCGCGCCGCGGCTTCCGGCACGAGCGACACGCCGACACCGGCGGCGATCAGGCCGATCGCGGTTTGCAGATGCAGAACTTCCTGCGCGAGCCGCGGCGTGAAGCCGGCGGCCTGGCAGGCCGCGACGATCAGGCCTGTGACCGAAGGCTCCGGCTGCGCCGGATAGAGCACGAAGGCATCGTCGGACAGTTCGGCGAGCGCAATGTCGCCTCGCGCCGCCAGCGGATGCGCACGCGGCAGCGCCGCGACATAGGGCTCATCGAGGATCAGGCGCTGCGCGAGCCCCGCTTCGGCAAGCAGCGCCGGGCGTGCGAAGCCGACGTCGATCCGGCGCCGCCGCAATGCCTCGGCAATCTCTGCCGCCAGCATCTCGTCGAGCACGAGCTCGACATCGGGACGGGCATCGCGATAGGCGCCGACGATATCGGGCAGGCCGGCAAACATCGCGGAGCCGACGAATCCGATTGCGAGCTTGCCGGCCTGGCCGCGCCCGACGCGCCGCGTGTCGGCAACCGCGCTCTCAAAATTGGCGAGCAGCGCGCGTGCGCGCGCCAGAAACAGCTCGCCGGCCTCGGTGAGCCTGACGGGACGGCTATTCCGCTGCAGCAAGGTGACGCCGAGCTCGTCCTCGAGCTGACGGATCTGCTGGCTCAGCGGCGGCTGCGCGATGTGCAGCCGCTCGGCCGCGCGGGTGAAATTCAATTCCTCGCCGAGCGCCACGAAATATCTGAGGTGTCGCAATTCCATGCCGGCGATATAGCACGGCGGCCGGCGCTTGCAGCCATACGCAATAGATCTGCTAGCGTATCGAACGAGTATTGGACCAGACGCGCGAACGCGGACAGCCTGCGGTAAACCACAGGAGGTCGCCATGACGGCACTGGAGAAAGCCTTCGCGGACGCAGCCGCGGCCGGCATCACGCAACAGAAGATCGAGATCGGCGGCCTGTCCGTCAACGTCGCGCGCTTCGGCAAAGGCCCGCCGCTGCTCCTGCTCCACGGCTGGCCGGAGTTCTGGCTGGTGTGGCGTCCGCTGATGCTGCGGCTCGGCGACAGTTTTGAGCTGATCGCGCCGGACCTGCGCGGCTGCGGCGACACCGGCAAGCCGACGCCGGGACCTGACCCGTCCGCCACCGCGGATCGGCATGCGCTGGATATATTCGCGCTCATGGACGCGCTCGGTCATGACCGGTTCGGCGTGATCGGCGGCGATCTCGGCGCCTATGCCATGCGGGCGATGTCGCATCGCGAGCCGCAGCGGCTGATCGGCACGCTCTATCTCTGCACGCCCTATCCCGGTCTCGGCCGGCGCTACGGCGAGCCCGGTCATCTGATCGAGGTCTGGTATCAATACTTCCAGCAGCTGCCATGGGCCGCGCAACTGGTCGGAAGCTCGCGCGAGTCATGCCGGCTCTACTTCCGCCATTTCCTCGACCATTGGTCGGGCGACGATCCGGCCGTGTTCGGCGACCTGTTAGAGGCCTATGTCGATAACTTCATGAAGCCGGGCAACATCCAGGGCGGCTTCGATTGGTATCTCTCGTCCGCACCCAATCGCCGGCTCTGGCTGGAAGGCAGACTGCCGGCGCAGCCGCGCATCGAAATCCCCTCGCGCTTTCTCTGGGGCCGCCGTGATCCGCTGATCGCGCCGGAATGGTCGGACCGGCTGGGGGACTACTGGCGCGAACCCTCGATCAGGTTCGTCGACACCGGGCATTATGTTCACGCCGAGGCGCCCGGGATCGTTGCCGAAGAAGCCCGCGACTTCTTCGGCAGATTGCAGAACGGTGCGCGCGAAGATTAGCGGCCCGGACGCAGCTCCAGGCTCTCGAGGCCGGCGGCGATGTTGACGCCAACCTGGCCCTGCACGCTGAGCGGCTGCAGGGCGATGGTGTTGTCGGAGCCGCCGACCAGCACGTTGCCGCCGACGCCGACGCCGAGCGTCGCGCTGCCCTGCGCGCCGGCATAATTGCCGGAGAGCGCACCCGGCCCGAGCCGCTCCACCGGTGCGTAGACGCCCCAGGCCAGCGCCGATTCCTGGGTGATGCCGAGATCGATGCCGACCTTCTGGATGGTCGCGATGTAGCGGTCCTCAGGCAGGCCATTGGCGCGCAGCACGCAACCGAGATGGGTCACGGAGCCGACGATGAAGCCGACGCTCGCGCCACCGCGACATTCCAGGACGCCGACCTGAACGCGCTGGCTCGGCTGTTGGGCGTTAGCGCCAACGATTGCGGTCAGCGTGGCGATGGCGGCACCGGCAAGGAAAGTGAAGCGACGCATGGTGGAGAGTCTCCGGCTGAGGGGCATGACGCGAGCAGAGAACGGAACGGCGCCGTGTCTGCGGCGCCTTGCGTATCCTATGCCATAACATCGAATGTGCGGCCAGAATTTGCCGGTGCTCGGCCACCAATTGTTGCGGGATGTGGCGGCATTGCTATGCCCCGCGCGCGGCAGAAGCTGTCACGCAACAGACAACAAACGACGGATCGCAAAAAAAAGAGGCCCGCTTTCGCGGGCCTCTTTGATCGAACACCGACCAGCTTAGTGGTGGTGATGATGACGGTGGTGACGATGATGACGGCGCGGACCCGCGGTGCGAACCGGCTCGAGATCGATCCCGGCAATGCCGGCCGCAACGTTGAGGCCGGTCTGACCCTGCACGCTGATCGGCTGCAGCGCATAGGCGTTGTTCGGGCCACCGAACAGGAAGTTACCGCCGGCGCCGAGGCCGACCGAAGCGTTGACGCCAACGCCGCCGTAGCTGCCGGCGAGCGCACCGCGCGGAACCACCGTGGTCGGCGCGCTCACGGCCCAGGCGAGCTGGGTCGTTGCGGTGACGCCGAGGTCGACGCCGATCCGCTTCACAGTCGCAAGATAGGGCTCAGGGCGGCGGCCGCCGCTCTGGAACACGCACTCGAGGCGGGCAACAGAGCCGACGACGAAGCCGACGTTCTCGCCGCCCTGGCATTGCAGAACCCCGGCCTGAACCTGCTGGGGTGCCGCGTTGGCGGTGGCGAACGGCGCCAGCAACGCAAGCGCTGCAAGGGTGAGAGTCGAAAGTCGCATTATCTGTCTCCGCAAGGTGAACTGAACTGAATTTGTGCGGCGGACAGAATGCAAGGGTCGTGTCCAAAACAAGGCAGTTCGCAATGACGCCGTAAAAACTTCCAGCGTGTGGCATCGATGTTCGTACACACACGCGTGAGATGAGCGCGATGTGATTTGACTCACCGATTTTACCGGCGCGCGATCTCAGCACATAAGAGAAACGCTCCCGCACCAGGTGCGGGAGCGTTTCTTGGTTTCTTAGTTCAGAACCAATTACCGCAGATTACCGCAGAAGCGCTGGATGCGCTTGCAGGCATCCTCGAGATCCGAGGTCTTGGTGGCGTAGGAGATGCGGAACGCCGGTCCAAGACCGAACGCCGACCCCTGCACGACCGCGACGCCTTCGCTCTCGAGCAGCTCGGTAACGAAGGCTTCGTCGTTGTCGATCACCTTGCCCGACGGCGCCTTCTTGCCGATGGTGCCGGCGCAGGACGGATAAACGTAGAACGCGCCTTCCGGCCGCGGGCATTCGATGCCGTTCGCCTGGTTCAGCATCGACACCACGAGGTCGCGGCGCTCCTTGAACACCTTGTTGTTCGCGGCGATGAAGTCCTGCGGACCGTTGAGCGCTTCGACCGACGCCCACTGCGCGATCGACGAGGGGTTCGATGTCGACTGCGACTGGATCGTCGCCATCGCCTTGATCAGCTGCGCCGGGCCGCCGGCATAGCCGATGCGCCAGCCGGTCATGCAGTAGGCCTTCGACACGCCGTTCACGGTCAGCGTGCGCTCGTACAGGCTCGGCTCGACCTGCGCCGCCGTGGTGAAGACGAAGTCGTCATAGACGAGGTGCTCGTACATGTCGTCGGTCATCACCCAGACATGCGGATGCTTGACCAGCACGTCGGTGATCGCCTTGAGCTCGCTCCTGGTGTAGGCCGAGCCCGTCGGGTTCGACGGCGAGCACAGGATCACCCATTTGGTCTTCGGCGTGATCGCCTTCTCGAGATCTTCCGGGCGCAACTTGAAGCCGGTCGAGGCCGGGCAAACCACCGGCACCGACTCGCCGCCGGCGAGCGCGACCATCTCGGGATAGCTGACCCAATACGGCGCCGGGATGATGACCTCGTCGCCTGGATTGATGGTCGCCATCAGCGCATTGTAGAGCACCTGCTTGCCGCCGGTGCCGACGATGATCTGGTTCGGCTTGTAGCTCAGCCCGTTCTCGCGCGAGAACTTGTTGATGATGGCTTCCTTGAGCTCCGGAATGCCGCCGACATCGGTGTACTTGGTCTTGCCGGCCTCGATCGCGTGGATCGCAGCCAGCTTGATGTTGGCGGGCGTGTCGAAGTCAGGCTCGCCGGCGCCGAGGCCGATGACGTTACGGCCCGCGGCTTTCAGCGCGCGTGCTTTGTCCGTCACCGCGATCGTCGCGGACGGCTTCACACGGTCGAGCGCAGCGGACAGGAAGGCCATTATCATCTCCTGGCAAACGTCGTGAGCCGTTGGGCCACGACTTGATTTGAATGGGATCGCGGCACCCTAGGCCTGTCGCCGCTGCATCGCAAGAAGCTTGGCGGTAAAGCACGAAAACTTTCCCGCATGGCTCGCAGCATGCGCAATTTTCCGCAAGTTCCGGCCCCAAATGACTCATATCCGGCAAGCCCGCTAACGGCCGCTCCAGCCTTGCCTGCAAGGCCTTCGGCCGCGCGCGCCGGCGCAGATTGCTCCGAGGACAATTGCCGTGCGCGCCTGATGGTGCCGACGACTGGTGGTCCGCTGCAGCCGCCGACCGGCAATCGCGCGTTCGGGACGGCGCGTTAACGTTTGTGAATGACGGCCCGTCGCCCGCAGCGCCGATGGCATCGACCGGCACCGTGCACAGGGTCGCGCAGGCGTGATCCGAGTTGTTCTGCCGTGTTGATGGAATCGTTCTGCACGCGTGCAGTGCGGTAGACGTTTCGACTTTTTCCACGTTCCAGGGCTTGCGACGCACCCCTGTCGGCATCATTGTTTAGCGGCGTTGCGGTGTGACAGGCCGCGCAACTTCCAAGCGTACCGTCTCAGACCAAGTGAACCTGACGCACCGAGTGAACCCCGACGCAATGTACAAGCTCTATTCGATGCAGCGCTCCGGCAACAGCTACAAGGTCCGGCTGGCGCTTGCGGTGCTGAACACACCGTACGAGGCGATCGAGATCGACATCCTGCGCGGCGAGAGCCGCACCCCGGACTTCCTGGCCAAGAATCCGAGCGGCCAGGTGCCGTTGCTCGAGGTCGCCGACGGCCGCCATCTCGCCGAATCCAATGCCATCCTCTGGTACGTCGCGATCGGGACGCCGCTGGCGCCGGAGTCGCGGATCGAGCGCGCCGAGGCGCTGCAGTGGATGTTCTTCGAGCAGCACGCGCTGGAGCCGAATATCGGCGCCGCCTATTTCTGGCTGTCGCTGGTCAAGGGCGGGCGCGACCTGCAGACGCACGCGCTGGAGGACTGGATGGAGCGCGGCTATGCGGCGCTGCAAGTGATGGAAAATCACCTCAAGGGACACGCCTATTTCGCCGCCGAGCAGTTCACGGTCGCCGACATCGCCCTCTACGGCTACACCCACGTCGCCGACCGCTGCGACTTCGACCTGGCGACCTTCCCGTCGATCCGCGCCTGGCTGAAACGGGTCGAGCAGACCCCCGGATTTGTCTCGATGGATTGGCAGCCTGGTGCCGGGGCCGAGCCCCAGGCCCGCCTTGTGGCAGGCGTTTGAACACTGGGTCAGAATTCCGGGAATAGCGGGGAAACTGCCCAAATAACGGGCAAAACCCTCCTCAAGGCCGCATTTTCGCCGTTTTCGAGGGACCTCGCCGCCGCAATGTTGCCGGTGACGCTGGGCAGATTCGCTCGGATGTCGCGAGTGATTCGCTCGCGGCTTGAGGGATTTACACCATGAAACGGTGGTCCGGCACGGCAGGCTTCGATGGCCGCCCTGCCCCAGTGGCATCATCCCGCCTGACGAACGCGATCGCCGCGTTGCTCGCGCTTGGCGCGCTGACGCTGTGCCTGGTCGTCGCCGTGACGGTGCTGTCGAGCAACCTCAGTATGGCGACGTCGATCCCGGCGTAATCCAGCAGTTTCCATTTGGCACCCGATCCGCGGCAAGGCGCGGGAGAGACAGTGGCGCGACATGATGAAGACCCCCGTGGGACTTGTGACTGTGACGCTGTCGGCGGCGATCCTGCTTGCGGCCTCGCTCCTGATCGTGACCGGCACGCAGGGCGAAAACCGCGCGCAGCCCGCGCATGTCACGGCGCCCGCTGCCAAGCAGGCTCCGCACCGCTAGAGCGTTTTCGAGCGAAGTGGACACCGGTTCGCGTGAAGAAAACGCGTCAAAAATAGAATCAAGCGCCAAGGCGCTAGCTCCATTTGTGGAAGATGAAGAACGCGCCGGCGGCGATGAAGGCAAATCCGAGCGCGTGATTCCAGCCCAGCGGCTCCTTCAGATACAACACCGAGAAGCCGGCGAACACGACCAGCGTGATCACCTCCTGCATGGTTTTGAGCTGCGCCGCGCTGTAGACCTCGCTGCCCCAGCGATTGGCCGGCACCGCCAGCCAGTATTCGAAGAAAGCGATGCCCCAACTCACCATGATGACAAGGGGGAGCGAATGATCCTTGAACTTGAGATGGCCGTACCAGGCGAAGGTCATGAAGACGTTCGAGGCAAACAGCATCAGGATCGGCAGCAGCGAAGGCGAAATGGCGGGCATCGATGTCCTCTTCAAGTAAAGCACGCGGTAACCCGCAGGCCCGGAACCGGGTTCCATCCCGATCTGCATATCATTTGATTTGAAAGCAGCGAAAGCTGCTTCGGCCCGCGCAAGACCGGCTTAACGGTCGGGGTGGAAATCCCGGCGCCGTTGCGGAGCTGTCGTCAAACTACCGCTTTATCGTTCGTTCGACAGACAGCGAGAACACGCATGCGGCTTGATTGGCGTGCAATTTCAGGTCCGGCATTGACGGCGATCACGGCGCTCGCCGCCTTCCTGATCGATCGCCTCCTGATCCCCGTCCCCAATCCGGCGCCGCTGTTCGTCTGCATCGTGGCGCTCGCCAGTTCGATCAGCGGCATCGGCTCCGGGTTGATCTCCGCCGCGATCGCGGTGGCCGCCTCGGCGCTGTTCTTCCTCGACCATCGCGCACTGCCCGGTTACGACACCGCCGACGTCGCGCGGATGCTGATGCTGGCCGCGACCGCGGCCGGCACCGCCCTGATCACCGGAATGCTGCGGCAGAAATGGATCGACGCCTTCGCCGCGGACCAGCAGCATCACGCCACCTCGGCACGGCTCGCAGCAGCCCTCGACCAGGTCGACATCGGCATCGTGCTGCTCGATGCCGACACCCGCGCCGAATTCATCAACCGCGCCTTCCGCGAATATTTCGCGCTCTCCGACGCGCAGGCCGACAGCAAGCCGCCCTTCGTCGCGCTGATGTATCATGGCCGCGACACCGGCGCCTACGAATTGCCGGAAGACGAGCTGAGCGCGTTCATCGCCGAGCGTATCGCGATGATGCGCTCGGGCGATTCCACGCCGATCAACCTCAATCTCGCCGACGGCCAAGTGCTGCGCTTCAGCTGCACGGCGCTGCCCGACGGCGGCCGCATGCTGAGCTATACCCCGGTGACCGACCTCGTGCGGCACACCGACGATCCGGCCAGGGCCGACGAATATCGCGCACAGCGCGCCGGGCGCGAACGCCATCTGGCGCGGCTGCTGCGCGCCGCCGAGTGAGGCGCGACCACGGCGGCGATTGATCCCACGCGAGAGCGACGCTAGAACCGTCGCGAGCGATGCGCAGACATCGTGCAACGCGGGATCATCCAAGGTTCGTTCATGTCCGACGACGTCACCATCCGCTTCGTCACGCGCGACGATTACGCCCAATGGCTTCCGCTATGGGACGGCTACAACGCCTTCTATGAACGTTCAGGACCGACCGCGCTCGCGCCCGAGATCACCGCGATGACGTGGCAGCGCTTCTTCGACGCCTACGAGCCGATGCATGCGCTGGTCGCCGACGCCGGCGGCACGCTGCTCGGGCTGACGCACTATCTGTTTCACCGCTCGACCACGGCGATCGCGCCAACGTGCTATTTGCAGGATCTCTTCACGAGTGAGGCCGCGCGCGGCAAGGGCGTCGGCCGCGCCTTGATCAACGGCGTCTACGCGCAGGCGAAACTCGTTGGATCGCCGCGCGTCTACTGGCAGACGCATGAGACCAATCACACCGCGATGCAGCTATATGACAAGGTCGCGGACAAGCCCGGCTTCGTCATCTATCGCAAGGTCATCTGAGCGCGCCTGCGCGGCCTGTGGATGGCATGGAGATGTCACCGGCGCGTTACAAAGCCCGGCTAGGCTTCCGCGTGCGTAAGATCAGGCCCCCCGTCTCAGATCTCGCGCCCCGAGCGGTCCCCGTCAGTCGCCGCGTCTGACAGGGACCGCTTTTTTTCGACATTGCCGTACGTGATAGGTGCCATGCGCGATCGGCGGTAGGGCCGCACCTTGCCGCCCCTCGGCGTGCTTGTCACAATGCACCGCATCCCTCGCCTACCCTACAGGATTGTCTCATGGAAATTCGTAATCTCGGCGGCTCCGGCCTGCGTGTGTCCGCGGTCGGCATCGGCTGCAACAATTTCGGCCAGCGCACCGATCTGGAGACCTCGCGCAAGGTGATCCACAAGGCGATCGATCTCGGCATCACCCTGTTCGACACCGCCGACATCTATGCGGGCATGGGCGGCTCGGAGACCGTGCTCGGCACCGTGCTGGGCGATCGCCGCAAGGACATCGTGCTCGCCACCAAATTCTCCAAGCCGATGGCGACCGACGGCACCAAGCAGGGCGCCTCGCGGCGCTACATCATGTCGGCG
>DASVOL010000559.1:0-8486 GCA_036383375.1 Bradyrhizobium sp.
CGCGTCTCGGCCATGTAGCGCTTCAGGCCATAGGCGCGGTCCTGCTCATTCTCCAGCGCGATGAAATGGTGCACCTGGCCCGGCATCGGGCCGAAACCGCCCATCTGCCACATCAGCCACTCATAGACCGGGATCCGCTCGGTGAGCGGCTTCGGCAGGAACTTGCCGGTCTTCTCGCCGAGATAGAGCAGGATCGCGCCGGACTCGAAGATGCTGACCGGCTTGCCGCCGGGACCATCGGGATCGACGATCGCCGGGATCTTGTTGTTCGGGCTGATCGCGAGGAAGGCAGGCGCCATCTGCTCGCCCTTGCCGATATTCACCGGGATCACCTTGTAGGGCAGCCCCATTTCCTCCAGCGCCACCGAGATCTTGCGGCCATTGGGGGTGTTCCAAGTGTGCAGCTCGATGGTCATTTCCGCTTCCCTCGCAAGTGTTTGGCGCTTGCTTTAGGGGGAAGCCGGGGGCCGCACAACCCGCGCTTTCCGCACAGCGCTGCGCTGAAATGGCGGCGCGGGCACTGTTGACGGCGGGATTTCCCCGCTGGAATGTGCGCCAGACCGCCGATAGATTGCCGGCCGCCTGAAAGCCCCAAAGAACCCCCAAGGGAAAAAGCCTTTGTCCAAATCAGCCTCCCGCGCCCGCCTCGCCGAGATCATCCGCAAGCGCTCGTTCGGCCGCGGCGAGATCACTCTGGCGTCGGGCCGCAAGAGCGATTTCTATTTCAACCTGAAGCCGACGATGCTCGACCCTGAAGGCGCAGCACTGCTCGCCGAACTCACCTATGAAGCACTGAAAGACGACCGGCTCGATTTCGTCGGCGGGCTCGAGATGGGCGCGGTGCCGCTCGCCGGCGCCATCGCGCAGCTGTCCTGGCTGAAGGGCCATCCGATCGCGGCGTTCTTCGTGCGCAAGAAGCCGAAGGAACACGGCGCACGGCTCGCCGTCGAAGGGCTCGCCAAGGGCGAGAGCCTGGCGGGCAAGCGCATCGTGATCGTCGAGGACGTCACCACGACAGGCGGCTCGGCGCTGAAGGCAGTGGAAGCCGTGCGCGAGGCCGGCGGCGAGATCGCGCTGGTCTTCACCATGGTCGACCGCGAGGAAGGCGCGACCGAGACGTTCGCCGAAGCCGGCTTGCCGTTCCGCGCGCTGTACAAGGCCGGCGAGTTTTTGAAGGACTGAGACTCTTCGCCGCTAACTCCCGTCGTCGCGGCTCGCTGCATCGCCGCGCAGTGCGCGTTTCATGTGACGCCGTCACCCCCAGTCAATCGCTCGTTTACCATCCCGCCTTAAGGTGAATCCGCCGGGGCACCTTGTCGCCGCGGCGAGGCGCGTCGGGTGGAGTTGGCGTTGCGTACAGAGTTGAGTGATCGGCGCATGCGGCGCCGCGTGATGCTTGCCGCCGCTGCGTTTGCGGGTTCCGTCCTGGTCGTGCCCGCTCCCGTCTCGGCCGAAGGGCTGTTCGACTTCTTCTTCGGCGGTTCCCAGAAACAGCAGGGCCGGCAGGCACCGCCGCAGGCCAATTTCTTCGCCGATCCGTTCGGCCTCAACCAGCAGCCGGAACGGCAGACGTCCGCACCGGTCTCGGGGACACGCGTGGCCGGTTCCGGACCGGCGTATTGCGTGCGCAGCTGCGACGGCAAGTATTTCCCGCTGACGATGCGCGGCAACGCGACGCCGGCACAGCTCTGCCAGGCGTTCTGCCCGGCGAGCGCGACCAAGGTCTATTACGGCAGCCATATCGACAGCTCCGCCTCGAGCACAGGCGAGCGCTACACCGACAGCGAGAACGCCTTCGCCTATCGCAAGGCACTGCGCGCCGACTGCACCTGCAACGGCCGCGACCCGGCCGGGCTCGCGCCGGTCGACCTCGCGCTCGATGCTTCGCTGAAGGCCGGTGATGTGATCGCAACCACCGACGGTCTCGTCGCCTACACCGGCGTTCGCGTCGGTAACGAGCAGTCGTTCGACTTCACGCCGATCGCCTCCTATCCCGGGTTGACCGCGGCAGTCCGCGCGCGGCTCGGCGAAATGAAGGTCGCGCCCGTCAGCGCCGAGATCGCCAGCGACGCGCCGCTGCCGGAAACCAGAAGCGATGTCGCGCCGGCGACGCCATCGTCGGTGGTGCCGAAGGGCCATGCCGCAAAGTCCGCCAAGCGGGCCGAGGCGAACTGATAGTGTAAGCTGGCACGCCGTCAGCGCGCCACGATCACGCCGATCACGTTCGGCGCGGCCATGTATTTCTCCTCGATCGCGGCCCGCGCGGCCGCGCGGTTCTCCGGATTGAGGAGGCCGCGCTTCTCGGCGAGGATCATCCAGCAATAGCCCCACCAGTCGGTCAGCATGCCGTGATCGTCGACGAGGTCGTAGCCCTGCTCGCCGGCGAAGATCCGCGCATGCGCCTCATCGAGCGAGTCGAGCCAGGCGTGGTCCTCCAGCGAGAACAGCTCGTCGCTGAAATCATCCGTGGTGTAGCCCCAGATCGACATGCAGACCGCATTGAACTCGCGGTCGAGCTGGTCGTCGTCGATCGGCTGGCGCCGCGAGGCCTGATGCAGCCGCGACAGCGACCGCGCGAAATCGGCAATCCGGGTCAGAGCGAATTGATCAAAGGCGATGGTGGACATGTAGTCCTCGCGGAGACGTGGAGACCATAGATATTGTGTCGGCGCAGGCACCGAATCACAATGATATATCAAAGACTTGCTAAAGTGTTCTTAATTCGTTCTGATGAGTTAATAGATCGTCCACAGACGTCGTCCTGGCTTTCGCTAGGACGACGACTGAGGTGCGAGCGGACATCGTCGCCCCGTCGCGCGGCTGCCCCGTCCCACAAAGCAATTGGGCCGCTGACTAAGTCAGCGGCCCGTTGAAAATTGCTTCGGAATGAAATGCGTCGGAGCTGAAAAATGTGCCCGCCCCACGAGCGACAGGTGTGTTTGTAAAGAACTCGTTAAGCCTTGGAAATCCGTATCACTCCGGTGTTCACGATCGCGCGTGAAGGCGCGTGGTGCGGCCGTCTAATTCGCTGCGGACAGCAGCTTGTCGCCGCAGGCATTCGCGTAGAACTTACCGCCGCATTGCCGCCTGATGGCGGCGCAGCGCGCGGCCGGCGTTGCGTTCTGCGCCACGCTGAAGCCGCAAGTCAGGCCGTCGGCGCTGCGGCCCGGTCTGCCCGCCGCATAGGCTGCGCTGGTCGCCGTGATGCACACCATGAGCAACGCCGCGGCCGCGATCTCGATCAAGAGTCTCATCGCGCATCCTCCGCCAAATGGACGCAAAATTCCGGCTTTCACGGTCGATCGTAGCACCGGAAATGAGGGTTCCGAAGGCCCCCAAATCGGCCCGGTCCTTGCATAAAATATCGGCAGCGCGATGCACGGCAACGTTCCCCGCGGTTCCGGTTGCCAGGCAACGCGCGTATCATCGACCTGGGGCATGATCCGGACACTATGATCGCATCATGATCCGGACCTCTGAACGGCAGGATTGGGCGCTTTGCACGAACAAACAAACTACCCGGCATTGAACCAGCCGATCGACGAGCTGGCGCTGACCGAGATCAAGGGCGCGATCCTCGCCAAGCTGCGGCTTGCGATCGGCAAGGACGCCACCGTCGCGACCAGGCGTGACTGGTACAAGGCGGCGGCGCTGGCGCTGCGCGACCGCATCGTGCACCACTGGCTGACGGCCGAGAAGCAGACCTACGATGCCGGCTCCAAGCGGGTCTATTATCTCTCGCTCGAATTCCTGATCGGCCGCCTGTTCACCGACGCGCTGAACAATATGGGGCTGCTGCCGCTGTTCGAGGCCGCGCTCGGCGACCTCGGCGTCGACCTCTCTGACCTCCGCAAATGCGAGCCGGACGCGGCGCTCGGCAATGGCGGTCTCGGGCGGCTCGCGGCCTGCTTCATGGAGAGCATGGCGACGCTGGCGATCCCCGCCACCGGCTACGGCATCCGCTACGATTTCGGCCTGTTCCGCCAGATCATGAACCAGGGCTGGCAGCAGGAATATCCCGACGAGTGGCTGGCCTTCGGCAACCCCTGGGAATTCCAGCGGCCGGAGGTGGTCTACAACGTCCACTTCGGCGGCCATGTCGAGCATGTCGACGAGCGCGGCCGCGACCGCGCCACCTGGCACCCCGCGGAAACCGTCGAGGCGATGGCCTACGACACGCCGATCGTCGGCTGGCGCGGCCAGCACGTCAACGCGCTCCGGCTGTGGTCGGCGCATGCGCCCGACCCGCTGAAGCTCGACGTCTTCAACACCGGGGACTACGTCTCGGCCAGCGCCGAGCAGGCGCGCGCGGAAGCGATCTGCAAATTCCTCTATCCGAACGACGAGAGCGCAGCGGGCCGCGAGCTGCGGCTACGCCAGGAATATTTCTTCGTCTCGGCCTCGCTGCAGGATCTGGTGAACCGGCATCTCGCCTCCGACGGCGGCCTGCGCAACCTCGCGCAGAAGGCCGCGGTGCAGCTCAACGACACCCATCCGAGCCTTGCGGTCACCGAGCTGATGCGCATCCTGGTCGACCTGCACAATTTCCGCTGGGACGAGGCCTGGAAGATCACCGTCGCGACGTTGTCCTACACCAACCACACGCTGCTGCCGGAAGCGCTTGAAACCTGGCCGGTCGAATTGTTCGAGCGGCTCTTGCCGCGGCACCTCGAGATCATCTACCGCATCAACGTGGCGCATCTCGCGCTGGCTGAAGAGCGCTTCCCCGGCGACATCGAATACCGCGCCTCGGTCTCGCTGATCGACGAGCGCAGCGGCCGCCGGGTGCGAATGGGCCAGCTCGCCTTCGTCGGCTCACACCGCATCAACGGTGTTTCGGCGATGCATTCCGACCTGATGAAGGAGACCGTGTTCCACGACCTGCATCATCTCTATCCCCAGCGCATCACCAACAAGACCAACGGCATCACCTTCCGCCGCTGGCTGATGCTGGCCAATCCGCGGCTGACCGCGCTGCTGCGCGAGACCTGCGGCGAGGCCGTGCTCGACGACTTCTCGCTGCTCGAGCGGCTCGAGCCTCACTCGAGCGACCTGGAATTCCAGAAGCGCTTCCGCGACGTCAAGCATCACAACAAGCTGGCGCTGGCGCGGCTGATCGGCGAGCGCAACCACATCAAGGTCGATCCGTCGGCGCTGTTCGACGTGCAGATCAAGCGCATCCACGAATACAAGCGGCAGCTGCTCAACATCCTGGAGACGATCGCGCTCTACCACGCGATGAAGGACGATCCGGGTGCGAACTGGGTGCCGCGGGTCAAAATCTTCGCGGGCAAGGCGGCGGCGAGCTACCGCTACGCCAAGCTGATCATCAAGCTGATCAGCGACGTCGCCGAGGTCGTCAACAATGACGCGTCGCTCGGCGGCAGGCTGAAGGTCGCCTTCCTCGCCGACTACAATGTCAGCCTCGCCGAGGTGATCATTCCCGCCGCCGATCTCTCCGAGCAGATCTCGACCGCGGGCATGGAGGCCTCCGGCACCGGCAACATGAAGCTCGCGCTGAACGGCGCGCTGACCATCGGCACGCTCGACGGCGCCAACATCGAGATCCGCGACAATGTCGGCGAGGAGAACATCGCGATCTTCGGCCTCGAGGCCGGCGACGTCATGGTCCGCCGCAAGCAGGGCCTCGATGCCAGCGACATCATTCGCAAATCGCCGCGGCTGGAGCGCGCGATCCGTGCCATCGAGAGCGGCGAGTTCTCGCCGGGCGATGCCGCGCGCTTCGCCTCGATCGGGCACGCGCTGCGCTATCTCGACCATTACATGGTCTCGGCCGATTTCGATTCCTACTACGACGCGCAGCGCGGCATCGACGCGCGCTGGCGGGTGCCCCCGGCCTGGACCCGCGCCTCGATCCTCAACGTGGCGCGCATGGCATGGTTCTCCTCCGACCGTACCATCCGCGAATACGCCGAGGACATCTGGCACGTGCCGGTGCATCCGAGCGCATCGCCGCAGCTCGGCAGCCAGCGCGAGGCGAAGGGATAATCCGGGACGCGGAAATCGATTACGTCGGACATCATTGAATTCGGCATGCTTGCCGGGCTATTGCATGTCGAGCGTCATTGCTCCCAGCGATGACGGAAGTGCTCGCCAATACTGAAAGATCTGCATGCTCACCAAGGCTCCGCACCTTTTCGATGAAGCCACCACTGTGACTGCCGGCGACAGCCGCTGGCAGGGACGGACCAGCCCGGATTACTGGGCGTTCGTCGGCCCGTTCGGCGGCTGCACCGCCGCGACGATCCTGCGCGCCCTGATGCAGCACCCGCAGCGCGCGGGCGATCCGCTGGCGCTGACGGTGAACTACTGCGCACCGGTCGCCGAGGGCGTGTTCGATCTGGATGTCCGCCTGGTGAGAAGCAACCGTTCGAGCCAGCACTGGTCGGTCGAGATGACCCAAGGTGGCGGCGAGGTCACGACCTTGGCGACGGCGGTGTTCGCCGAGCGCCGCCCGTCCTGGTCGCACCAGCCCGCCGAGTTTCCCGGCGCCGTGCCGTTCGAGCAGCTGCGGCCCTATCCGAAGCTCGCGATGACCTGGGCCAACCAGTATGATTTCCGCTTCGCCGAGGGCGAACCGAAGCTCAGCGGCGGCGCTGCGAAGCAGCCATTGAGCCCCTACTCGAAGCTCTGGATCGCCGACCGCGTGCCGCGCAAGCTCGATGCGCTGTCGCTGATGTCGATGTCGGACGCATTCTTCGGCCGCGTGTTCCACGCGCGGCAGGAGCTGGTGCCGTTCGGCACGGTGTCGCTGACCACCTATTTCCACGTCGACATAGCCGACATGGATGCGGAGGATACCACCCGCGTGCTCGCCACCGCCGACGCCAAGACCTTCCACAAGAGCTATGGCGATCAGCACGGCGAATTGTGGTCGCCGTCCGGCCGCCTGCTCGCCACCACGACGCAGATCGCCTATTTCAAGGCATAATCAAGACTCGACTATCCACATGGCCGGATTGGACCGCCTTGCCTATTTCAAGGGTTGAGGGAACAGTGGCGCGTCGCTTCTGTTCCACGCCTTTGGGAGCCCTGCCGCATGTCCGAAGCCGACAACTCCAAACATCAGCGCATCGCCCTACTCGGCGTTCCCATCGAGATCGGCGCGTCGCAGCCCGGCCCGCTGATGGGCCCGGACGCGCTGCGCACCGCGGGCATCGCGCGCCTGCTCGAGCAGCTCGACTTCCACGTTGACGACCACGGCAACCTTGCGATCCCGGGCGTGGTCGCCGACGGCCCGGTGCCGGCAAACACCAAGTTCTACGACGAGGTGAAGACCTGGACCCGCGCCCTCTCCGAGCGCGCCTACTGGCTGGCGCATTCCGGCGCGATCCCGATCTTCATGGGCGGCGATCACTCGCTGTCGATGGGATCGATCAACGGCGTCGCACGCTACTGGCAGGAAAAAGGCCGGCCGCTGTTCGCGCTGTGGGTCGACGCCCATGCCGACTACAACACGCCGGCCACCACCATCACCGGCAACATGCACGGCATGTCGGCGGCCTTCCTGTGCGGCGAGCCCGGCCTCGACGATATGCTCGGCGGGTTGCCGCGCGCCTCGATCCCGCCGGATCAGCTCGACCTGATCGGCACGCGCTCGGTCGATCCGCTGGAGCGCAAGCTGCTGCGGCAGCGCAACGTCTCGATCGCGGACATGCGCCAGATCGACGAGTTCGGCGTCGCCGTGCTGACCCGCCGCGTCATCGAGCGCGTCAGGGCCAAGAACGGCGTGCTGCATGTCTCGTTCGACGTCGACTTCCTCGATCCCGAAGTCGCGCCCGGCGTCGGCACCACGGTGCCGGGCGGCGCGACCTATCGGGAAGCCCATCTCATCATGGAGCTGCTGCACGATTCCGGACTGGTGCGCTCGCTCGATATCGTCGAGCTCAATCCGTTCCTCGACGAACGCGGCCGCACCGCGCGCGTCGCAGTCGAATTGATCGGCAGCCTGTTCGGCCTGCAAATCACCGACAGGCAAACGCCGAGCAACGCGGTGTTGCCGGAGATAGGGGAGTAGCAGAGTAGCCAGTGCGTTGTGCGCACCGCGCCAATCCCGTCATCCTGAGGAGCGCCGCAGGCGCGTCTCGAAGGATGCACGGCCCGGCTGGTGGCCGTCGACCCTTCGAGGCTCGCTCCGCTCGCGCCTCAGGGTGACGGATCGAAAAAATGCGCGCTTGGCTGACTACGCCCAAAAAGCAAAAAGGCGGCCACGAGGGCCGCCTTTTCAAATCGCGAGATCAGCGCGAGCGAATTACTCCGCCGCGAGCTTCACTTCCGGCGCAGCGGCGCGGACTTCGGCGTCGACCTGCGCTTCGAACTTGGCGAAGTTCTTCTGGAACATGCCGACCAGCGCACGCGCGGTCTTGTCGAAATCGGCCTTGTCGGCCCAGGTCTTGATCGGATCGAGGATGTGCGGCTCGACGCCCGGCAGCGAGGTCGGCACCGCGAAGCCGAAATACTTGTCG
>DASVOL010000560.1:0-1783 GCA_036383375.1 Bradyrhizobium sp.
CGATACGGAATCCCGGCCAGACTGTAGCACTTCGGTGCGAGCGACCGGAACCCGAACCCCCGCCCTTCTCGCCAAGTTCTTATCGGCCCATGAGGCTGGATCGATTGCCTCGCAGTCGTTGGTGACAGCGCGATGACGCCAATGCCGGTGCCCGGATTGCGTGCATCGGCCGCGCAGCCGCTCCGGATCGTCAGACCAATCACATCGCGCGCGCGTGATCCATGGACGACCGACGACGCTCCATGTTCAGCAACAGCGGCCAGGAACCAGCACCCGGTCCATGTCAAAATCGCAACGCAGGCTGCCCAACTTGCGTTCTGGTTCGACGCCACGCACGCCGATACTGTCCGGCAAAATTACAGGTGAGGAAAAACGAATCATGCCGGGAATGGAGCTCGCGACGCACGTCTGAAATCGATTCAGCGCGTCGCGCTGGCTTTGCTGGTCGTTGCAGGGGTCGTCAACTACATCGATCGCGCGACCCTTGCAGTTGCCAATCCGCTCATCCGCGAGGAACTCGGATTGTCCATCGCGGACATGGGCTATCTGCTTTCTGCGTTCCTCTGGGCCTACGCGTTCTCGCAACTTCCCACCGGCGCGATGGTCGACCGGCTGGGTCCCCGCCTTCTTCTCACCATGGGCCTCAGCCTGTGGTCGTTTGCGCAGCTCGTCGGCGGGCTGGTGCAGAGTTTTGGCCAGTTCTTCGGCGCCCGCGTCCTGCTCGGAATTGGCGAAGCCCCGCAATTTCCGACCGGTGCGCGCGTGGTCCGCGACTGGTTCAATCAGCGCGATCGGGGGCTTGCGACCGGCGTGTTCAATTGCGCGTCATCGCTCGGTACGGCGATTGCCGTGCCGCTGCTGACCTACCTGATGCTGACATTCGGCTGGCGCGTCATGTTCGTGATCATGGGCATCGCCGGCCTCGTCGTCGCCGCCTGCTGGTATGCGCTCTATCGCAACCCCGAGCAGGTTGCGCTCACGGCGCACGAGAACGCCTACCGGACACAAGGCGATCCACCCGGGCAACGCACCAAGGTCACGTTCCGCGACTGGTCGCTGTTGTTCCGCTTCCGCACCACCTGGGGCATGATCTTCGGCTATTTCGGCTGCATCTATTTGACCTGGATCTACACCGCCTGGCTGCCGGGTTATCTTGAGATCGAACGCCACATGAGCGTGAAATACACCGGATGGGCCGCCGCGGTGCCGTTCGCCTGCGGGGTCGTCGGCGGTGTCGTCGGCGGATACATCGCCGACATCCTGGTGCGCCGCGGCGTCGAGCCGCTCAGGAGCCGGCGCTACCCGGCCGCGATCTCGCTGCTTGGAACGGCCGCCTGCACGGTGGCTGCCGCCTACCTCGAGAGCAACGCGCTGGCGATCGCCTTCATCTCGATCTCGCTGTTTCTGGTCTATGTGACCAGCACCTGCGCCTGGGCCTTGAGTTCGGTCGCAGTCCCGACCAATTGCACCGCCTCGATCGGCTCGGTGCAGAACTTCGGCGGATATCTCGGCGGAGCGCTGGCGCCGACCGTGACCGGCCTGATCGTGCAGAAGACCGGTTCGTTCGTGCCGGCGCTCGTCGTCGGAGCCCTGATCGGCGTCGTCTCGGCGGGATGCTATCTGTTCATCGTCGACCAGCCGATCACGGCGGCCGACATGGATGCCGCTTCCGACGCCATCAATTCGCTCGGTGTCGGCGCCAATCGGGAACCGTAAGTTCGAACGGGACAGCTCAGCGTAGCGCAGTCCCGGAACGCAAGAGCCTCGGAGTTCGCTCCGAGGT
>DASVOL010000561.1:0-4294 GCA_036383375.1 Bradyrhizobium sp.
GAGATGAAGGTCACGTTGGCCAGGTTCGGCAGGAAGCGCCGCTTGGTCTTGATGTTCGAGTGGCTCACCTTGTGGCCCGTCTGGGGGCCCTTGGCCGTCAGTTCGCAGCGCCGGGACATCTTACAAAATCCTTATTGCATCCCCGCCTCTCTGCCAGGCGTGCAATCACACGGCCCGCGCGGGGGTTTTGAATTCGCGTCCATTTTCCAGGAACCGCGGGTGTATAGGGGCAGAATACCCGAGCGTCAAGATTATATCGCCGCATAACCGTACCGGGAAATGGCGGTTCATAAGCGCTACCAGCCACTTAACGGCGGATATGGCAACCATATAAAGGGCGTATTCGGCTGCAAGTCTTGGTTCCATAACAGATGCGCGCGTTGTCCGGCCGAATTGAAGGACCAAATGGACAGCGAACAGAGCGCCGATAGCAGGACCGTCAGGTAGGTTAAGTGACCACCGCCATTGCCCTTTTGCCCCCGCTCGGCCGGCTCATCGGCCTGTGCGCTGGTGTCCTCTTGCTGTTTTGCGCCGAGCGCGCAAGCGCGCAGGGACGGCTCGACGCCCAGTATGAGGCGACCTTGGCCGGTATTCCGGTCGGCAAGGGCACCTGGACCATCGAAATCGGCGACGACACCTTCTCGGCCTCGGCCCAGGGCGGCACCGCGGGCCTCCTGAAGGCGTTCTCCGGCGGCAGCGGCGGGGGCGCCTCGCAGGGCCGCGTCGTCAACGGCGCGCTGGTCGCCTCCTCCTACACCGCGACCACCACAACCTCGAAGAAATCCGAGACGATCCGGATGGTGCTGGCGGGTGGCGGCATCAAGGAATCCACCATCGAGCCGGAGCCGCCGGTCGATGCCGACCGCCTGCCCGTGACCGACGCGCAGAAGAAGAACGTGTTCGATCCGATGACCGGCTCGTTCCTGCGCGCGCCCGGCAATGCCGAATTGATGAGCCCGGATGTCTGCCGCACCGGTGCCGGCGTGTTCGACGACCGCATGCGCTACGACCTCAAGCTCGATTTCAAACGGGTTGAGATCGTGAAGGCCGAGCGCGGCTATCACGGCCCGGCGCTGGTCTGCGCGCTCTATTTCGTGCCTGTTTCGGGCTACATCCCGGATCGCCCGGTCATCAAATATCTCGCCGCCCAGCGCAACATCGAGATCGCCTTCGTGCCGATCGCCGGCACCCGCCTGCTGGTGCCGTTCCGCATGACGATCCCGACCCCGCTCGGCCAGGCCATGCTGGAAGCCACCTCGTTCGTCACCACAGCCGCGCCGCCGCGCGTGGCGAAGACGCAGTAGGGGATCTGATCGCGGCGGCCTGTGCCGGACCCGTCATCCTGAGGAGCGCGAAGCGCGTCTCGAAGGATCGACGGCCACCAGCCGGGCCGATTCATCCTTCGAGGCTCGCTCCGCTCGCACCTCAGGATGACGGGTCAGGGAAGCCGGCCGGTTCAGGGAATGCAACAAACGTCACCGGAATCCAGTTGACTCTTGTCCGCTTCTGATTCGACTCGGCCACCTCTGGAATTTAAGGAATTCAGTCCGCATATCCTGTGCTTGTGGAGCCTGTTCAAACTTGATCTAGTGCCGCCGCCGTCAGCCTGCCCGAGATGTTGCGGTGAACGTTTCAGGTCTGGAATGGAGTCACCGATTCGGCCGCGATTCGTTCTAGACTCGTTCCGAAGCTTAAGGGCGGCGCAGAAAGCGTCGCATTGTGAGACAGATTTCGCGAAAGGACGCGTGAAGGAGTGAAGACCAAGGCGTCAATCCCTCACCGTCACCCTGAGGAGGCCGCGGAGCGGCCGTCTCGAAGGGCGACAGCCGCGCTCTGTCCGCGAGAGGAAAGTCCGATCAAAACGTGCGGATAGTTCTCGGCCGTGCATCCTTCGAGGCTCGCTCCGCTCGCACCTCAGGATGACGGCACAGGCAGCGCCCTAACAATTCAAGAAACACCTGCAAAATATGGCTTTCTCAACTTCGTTCGGAAATGACCGCGTGCCCGGCGCAGGCGTCACTGCGGTGCTGGGGCCGACCAACACCGGCAAGACGCATCTCGCCATCGAGCGCATGCTGGCGCATTCGTCCGGCCTGATCGGGCTGCCGCTGCGGCTGCTGGCGCGCGAGGTCTACAACAAGATCGCGGCCCGCGCCGGCGTCGACAACGTCGCGCTGATCACTGGCGAAGAGAAGATCAAACCGAAGGCGCCGCGCTTCTGGGTCTCGACTGTCGAGGCGATGCCGCGCGATCTCGATGTGTCGTTCCTTGCGGTCGACGAGATCCAGATCGCCGCCGATCTCGAGCGTGGGCACGTCTTCACCGATCGCATGCTCAACCGCCGCGGCCGTGACGAGACGCTGCTGCTCGGCGCAGCCACGATGCGGCCGATCATCGAGCGGCTGCTGCCCGGTGCCTCGATCGTCACGCGGCCACGACTGTCGCAGCTCGAATTCGCCGGTGACCGCAAGATCACGCGGCAGCCACGTAGAACAGCCATTGTCGCGTTCTCTGCCGATGAGGTCTATGCGATCGCCGAACTGATCCGCCGTCAGCACGGCGGCGCGGCCGTGGTGCTGGGCTCGCTCTCGCCCCGCACGCGCAATGCCCAGGTCGAGATGTTCCAGAACGGCGACGTCGATTATCTCGTCGCCACCGATGCGGTCGGCATGGGGCTCAATCTCGACGTCGACCACGTCGCCTTCGCCTCCGACCGCAAATATGACGGCTATCAGTTCCGCCGGCTGACGCCGGCCGAATTCGCGCAGATCGCCGGCCGCGCCGGGCGCGCCACGCGCAACGGCACCTTCGGCACCACGGGTCGCTGCGCGCCGTTTGAGCCGGAGCTCGTCAATGCGCTGCAGAACCACACCTTCGACAGCGTCAAGATGCTGCAATGGCGCAACGCCAAGTTGGACTTCTCCTCGCTCGGCGCCTTGCAGGTGTCGCTGGCGCTGACGCCCAATCATGAGGCACTGACGCGGGCCCCGGTGGCCGAGGACCTGCGGGTGCTCGAACATGTCGCGCGCGACGCCGAGGTGCGCGAATGGGCACATGGGGCTAAAGCGGTGGAGCGGCTGTGGGAGGCCTGCCAGGTTCCGGACTACCGAAAGCTGGCGCCGGCCGCCCATGCCGAACTCGTGACCACGCTGTATGGCTTCCTGATGCAAAAGGGTCGTATCCCTGACGCATGGTTTGCCGCCCAGGTTGACCAGGCCAACCGGACCGATGGCGATATCGACACGCTATCGGGCCGGATCGCGCAAATCCGGACCTGGACCTTCGTTGCCAACCGGCCCGACTGGCTTTACGACCCGGACCACTGGCAGGGGATCACGCGCGATCTCGAAAATAAATTATCCGATGCGCTGCATGAACGGCTCACGGAGCGTTTCGTTGACAGGCGGACCAGTGTATTGATGCGCCGCCTGCGGGAGAACTCAGTTTTGAATACGGAAATTGGCAAGACCGGTGAAGTGATCGTGGAAGGCCACGTGATCGGCCGGCTCGATGGTTTCACCTTCGCACCTGATGCGGCCGAGGCCGGCAGCGACGCCAAGGCGCTGCAAGCCGCAGCCCAGCAGGTGCTGGCGCGCGAGATCGATACGCGTGCCGAGAAACTGGGCGCCGCCCCCGACGAGCAGTTCGTGCTGACCTCCGACGGCACCATCCGCTGGACCGGCGATGCGGTGGCCAAGCTGGTGGCCGCCGACGACGCGCTGCATCCGCGGCTGCGCATCATTTCCGACGAGCGGCTGACCGGCGCCTCGCGCGAAGCCGTGCAGACCCGGCTCGATCTCTGGCTCAAGACGCATATCGAAAAGCTGCTCGGGCCGCTGTTCGAACTGTCCAAGGCCGAGGATATCCAGGGCATCGCCCGCGGCATCGCCTTCCAGCTCGTCGAGGCGCTCGGCGTGCTCGAGCGCAGCAAGATCGCGACCGAGATGAAGGATCTCGATCAACCCTCGCGCGCCGCGCTGCGCAAATACGGCGTGCGCTTCGGCGCCTACCACATCTATTTCCCGCAGCTCCTGAAGCCTGCGGCGCGCTCGCTGGCCTCGCTGCTGTGGGCCGAGAAGCAGAGCAATGTCGACATGGGCGCGCTGTCGAACGTGCAGCATCTCGCCTCCAGCGGCCGCACCTCGTTCCCGGTCGACAAGGCCCTGCCGCGCGACGGCTATCGCGTGCTCGGCTATCGCCAGTGCGGCGAGCGCGCGGTGCGCGTCGATATTCTCGAGCGGCTTGCCGATCTGATCCGTCCGGCGCTGGCCTGGCGCGAGACCTCGCCGGGCGA
>DASVOL010000562.1:0-4536 GCA_036383375.1 Bradyrhizobium sp.
GACCTTCACCACCAGCGAGGTGACCTTCGCCACCGACGCCTCACCGGCATGCGAGATGTCCGGATTGACGTAGGACTTCCAGACATTGCGCGTGAACAGATTGGCTGCGCCGATGCTCATCACCGCCGCCGGCACCAGCGCGCCGATCGCGATCGCCGAGAACGCGAAGCCCGCGAACCATTCCGGGAACAGCGTCTTGAACAGCATCGGCACCACGTCGTTCGGCGACGTCACCTTGATCCCGGCGGCATAGGCCATGTAGCCGAGCAGCGCGATCAGGCCGAGCAGCAGCGTATAGGCCGGCAGCAGGATCGCATTCTTGCGGATGGTATCCGCCGACTTCGAGGCGAAGATGCCAGTCAGCGTGTGCGGATACATGAAGGCGGCCAGCGCCGAGCCGAGCGCCAGCGTTGCATAGGGCAGATACTGAGCGGGCTTCAGCGTCAGCCCGGTGGCGCCGCCCTTCGCCGTGAAGGCGTCGTTGGCCGCCGAGAACACCGCGCCATAGCCGCCGAGCTTCGAAGGCACCACGACCACGGCCGTCAGCACCACGATGTAGATCATGATGTCCTTGACGAAGGCGATCAACGCCGGCGCGCGCAGGCCGGAGCTGTAGGTATAAAGCGCGAGAATCACGAAGGCGGCGATGATCGGCAGTTCGCCGGTCAGCCCCATCGCCTTGATCACGACCTCCATGCCGATCAGCTGCAGCGCGATGTAGGGCATGGTTGCGACGAGTCCGGTCAGCGCGACCGCGAGTTCGAGGCTGCGTGAGCCATAGGCGCCGTGAACGACATCCGCGGCGGTGACGTAGCCATTGGCATGCGCCTTCTTCCACAGCACCGGCATCACAGCGAACACGAAGGGATAGACGATGATGGTGTAAGGCAGCGCGAAGAAGCCGTAGGCGCCGACGGCATACACCAGCGCCGGCACCGCGATCACGGTGTAAGCGGTGTAGAAATCGCCGCCGACCAGGAACCAGGTGATCCAGGTGCCGAACTGACGGCCGCCGAGGCCCCATTCGTCGAGATGCTCGCTCACCGGGCCGGATTTCCAGCGCGCGGCGAAGAAGCCCATCACGGTGACGAGGGCGAAGAAGAAGATGAAGACGGAGAGCGCCACCCAGGCGATATGATCGGTCATGGCTGCCCCCTCACCGCTGCTCGTCGGCGTCAGGCTGCCGGCTGCGATAGACCAGCCAGATCAAGAGCGATGAGATCGGCACCCAGGCGAGCTGGTACCAGTAAAAGAAGGGAAAGCCGAACAGCGAGGGCTCGGCGAAATTATAGAACGGCACCCACAGCAAGCCGATAAACGGCAGCAGCAACAGAATCCACATGGCTCACTCCCCAGCCCGAGGCTTGATCCAAACCGGCGGTGTTGCCGGCGTCCCGTCATCAAGAACCCCAGGAACCATTCGTTGCGTCTAGAATCACGGTTGCGACATGGCGATGCAAAAAGATGTGATCGCCGTGCCGGGCAGGCAGCCTACTCCGCCTTGATGCCCGCGTCTTGGATCACCTTGCGCCAGCGCGCCTCCTCGGCCGTGAAATAGCGGTCGAGCTCGGCCGGGGGCCGCGCCACCATCACGAGGCCCTCGTTGACGCTGAGCTTCCTGAAGGCCTCGGCCTGCGCGGCCTTGGCCGCGGATCTGTTGAGGCGGTCGATGATCTCGGGCGGCGTGTTCGCAGGTGCGTAAAGGCCGTACCAGGATTCCGCTGAATAGCCCGGCACGCCGGCTTCGGACACCGTCGGCAATTGCGGGAACGACGCCGAACGCTCCGCCGAGGTCACCCCGATCGCACGCAGCTGGCCGGCCTCGACCAGCGACGCACAGCTTGCCACCGTCGTGAACATCACCTGGATTTGGCCGCCCATCAGATCCGTGATGGCAGGTGCCGCGCCCTTGTAGGGCACGGTGGTGAGATTGACGCCTGCCATATGCTTGAACAGTTCGCCGGCCAGGTGCGCCGAGGTGCCGGTGCCATAGGTCCCGTAGGACAGTTTTTCCGGATCGGCCTTCGCAGCCGCGATCAGATCGGCGATCGACTTGATCGGCGAGGCAGGATTGACCACGACGACATTGAACGAGCGCGCTACCAGCGCCACCGGGGCAAAATCCTTATGCGCGTCGTAAGGCAGCTTGGCGTAGAGGCTCGGATTGATGGCGTTGGCGAAGGTCGCCATCAGCAGCGTGTAGCCGTCGGCCGGGCTCGCGGCGACGCTTTGCGTGCCGATGATGGTGCCTGCTCCCGGCTTGTTTTCGATGATGACGGTGACACCGAGATTCTTCTGCATCTCCTGCGCCAGCGTGCGCGCGACGACATCGGTGCCGCCGCCCGGCGCGAACGGCACCACGATCTTGATGATGTGATCGGGATAGAAGGCGCGCGCCGGCGCCTGCAGCAGCATATTTGCTGCGATCGCGAACAGGATGGCGGTCAGGACACGAAGCGGCATGGCAGGCCCCGGCGGCAGATGAGGTGACCTTCTTACACGCCGGTGCCATGCAAGGGATGCCGGGTGGTCATGACGCAGAAGGAAGCGCCGTGCTGCCCGTCCCGTCATCCTGAGGTGGCCGCTGCTTCAGCGGCCCTCGAAGGATCGACGGCCGACAGCCGGGCCGATTCATCCTTCGAGGCTCGCTCCGCTCGCACCTCAGGATGACGGAGAACGAAGTGCTCACCGAGCGCAAGCATGCGCGCCATTGCCCACCCTGCACACCGTCCCTCACGAATACGGATTGATCAGCTTCTGCTGCTCGGTGGCGTGATGCACCAGCAGGTCGATGAAGACACGCACCTTCGCCGAGAGGTGATGGCGGTGCGGGTAGATCGCGTTCATCGTCAGCTCGACCGGCCGGTATTCGGGCAGCAGCCGAACCAGCTTCCCCGCTTCGAGTTCGTCCCGGACCAGGAAGCCCGCCGCGAGGAACACGCCGACGCCGGCGAGCGCCGCGAGTTTCAGCGTCTCGCCGCTGTTGGAGACGAGATTACCCGCCACCCTCACCGCTGCCGGCGCGCCTTTGCGGTCGACGAAATGCCACTCGTCGCCGAACGGGTAGTTGATATGGCGAACGCAGTTGCGGGTCGTGAGATCGGCGAGCTGTTCCGGTTTGCCGTGCGTCGCGACGTAGTCGTGCGAGCAGCACAGCACGTGCCGCCAGGTGGCGATGCGGCGCACGATCAGCGCGGAATCCCGCGGCGGGATCATCTGCACGGCGAGATCGAAATTTTCGTCGAGCAGGTCGGCCGAGCGTTCGCCGATCATCAGGTCGACCTTGACCTCGGGATAGGTCGCCAGGAACTCGGCCACTGTCGATGACAGGAACTGGACCAGATGGGTGTTGGTGAAGATCCGCAGCGTGCCGCGCGGCACCGATTGCTGCGCGCCCGCGACCTCGTCGGCCTGCTCGATATCGGCGAGGATCTGGATGCAGCGGTCATAATAGGCCTGGCCGACCTCGGTGAGGCTCACCTTGCGCGTGGTGCGGTTGAGCAGCCGGGCACCGAGCCGGTCCTCCAGCGACTGGACGTGGTTGCTCACCATCGTCGTGGACATGTTGAGCTTGCGGCCGGCGGCGGAAAAGCCGCCGGAATCCACGACCCGGACGAAGGCGGTCAAACTGGTCAGGCGATCCATGTAGCAAGGTCCGGATTATCAGCGCTGGCTTGATAATGCTTCCAGTTTTATCGGGATTATCACAGCGGGGAGGACATTGCATCTAAGGGCCGTATCCGGCGCCCTTTCTGGAAGGACGCGAATGTTCGGCCAGGAGACAGTCATGTCGACCACAACCTATGTTCCTGAAGAATCAGCCAAAATCGGTCTCCGCCCGTCACGGCGGACGGTCAAGCGGGTGGCGCTTGGGCTCGCCGCCGTACTCGGCGTCGCCGTGGCCAGCGACTTCGGCTACGACTACCTCACCACCGGCCGCTACCTCGAATCGACCGACGACGCCTATGTGAAAGCGGACTCCACGATCATCGCCCCGAAAGTGTCGGGCTACATCGCCCGCGTGCTGGTGACCGACAACCAGCCGGTGAAGGCCGGCCAGCTGCTGGCCGAGATCGACGACCGCGACTACCGCACCGCGCTCGGTCAGGCCAAGGCCGATGTCGACGCCGCCAACGCCTCGGTGCGCAACCTCGATGCCCAGCTCGAACTGCAGCAGCCGATCATCGACCAGAGCACCGCCGACGTCGAAGCCGCCGAAGCCAATCTGAAATTCGCCCAGGAAGAGCAGAGCCGTTACGACGGCCTGATGAAGTCCGGCTCCGGCACAATTCAACGCGCCCAGCAGACCGACGCGGCGCTGCGCAGCAACACGGCACAGTTGCAGCACGCGAAGTCGGCATTGGCGGCAGCGCAGCGCAAGGTCGATGTGTTGACCACGCAGCGCGCCCAGGCTGTCGCGCAGGCCGACCGGGCCCGCGCGGTCGAGCAGCAGGCCGAGCTGAACCTGTCCTACGCACGGATCACCGCGCCGGTCGACGGCACGGTCGGCGCCCGCACGCTTCGCGTCGGCCAATA
>DASVOL010000563.1:0-13565 GCA_036383375.1 Bradyrhizobium sp.
GGAAGCAGTCAAGAGAGCAGGGCCCGTCCCGGCCAGCGCCGGATGGCGCAGTGGACCCGCGACTATGTCCGATTGCCCGGCATTCCCGATGAATACATCGCCGAGAACGGCGCGCCGCGGCCGGTCTGGGCGCGCTTCTTCGACGCCTTTGCCGGGCTGTCGCCGGCCGATATCGAGCGCCGCTTCGCCTCCGCCGATCGCCATCTGCGCGAGGCCGGCGTCACCTATCGCGCGCCCGGCGATACCTCCGACCGGATCTGGCCGCTCAGTCATCTGCCGCTGATCATCGACGCGGCCGATTGGCGGCAGCTGGCCGCCGGCGTCGCGCAGCGTGCGCAACTTTTGGAGATGGTGCTGGCCGATCTCTACGGCGACGGCCGCCTCGTCGCAGAAGGCGCGATTCCCGCCGCGGCGATCGCCGGCAGCAGCGAGTATCTGCGTGCGGTCAGCGGCATCAAGCCGCCCGGCGGCCGCTATTTGCATCTCTATGCCGCCGACATCGGCCGCGGGCCTGACGGCCGCTGGTGGGTGCTCGGCGATCGCACCCAGGCGCCCTCGGGAGCGGGCTATGCGCTGGAAAACCGCCTCGTGCTGTCGCGCGCCTTTTCCAACCTCTACAAGTCGATGAATGTCGAACGCGTCGCGCCGTTCTTCGAAGCGTTCCGCGATTCGCTTCGCGCGAGCGCCGACCGCGACGAGCCGCGGATCGGCCTGCTGACGCCCGGTGCGTTCAGCGAAACCTATTTCGAGCACGCCACGCTGGCGCGCTATCTCGGCTTCCTGCTGGTCGAGGGTGACGACCTCGCGGTCTCCGGCGACCGCATCCATATCCGCACCGTTGCCGGATTGAAGCGGCTCGACGTGCTGCTGCGGCGGGTTGATTCCAACATGCTCGATCCGCTCGAGCTCGATGCCTCCTCCTATCTCGGCGTGCCCGGGCTCGTCGAGGTGCTGCGCAAAAGCGGCGTCGTGGTCGCCAACATGCCGGGCTCGGGCGTGATGGAGGCGAGGGCGCTGCTCGGCTTCCTTCCCAATCTGTGCCGGCGTTTGCTCTCTGAAGACCTGATGATGCCGCATATCGCGACCTGGTGGTGCGGCCAGAAGTCCGCCCGCGAGCAGGTGCTGTCGCGGCTCGACGAATTCGCCATCGAAGGCGCTTATGGCCGCGGCGTTGCGGATTTCCCGGGCCACGGGCCGGTGCTTCCGGGCGAACTGTCGGCTGCGGACCGCGACCGCCTGAAGGATGCCATCAGCCATCGCGGCATCGACTATGTCGGCCAGGAACTGGTGCGGTTGTCGACCACGCCGGTGTGGGAGAACGGCCGCATCGCGCCGCGCCCGTTCGTGCTGCGGGTGTTCGCGGCGGCGACGCCGAACGGCTGGACCGTGCTGCCCGGCGGCTTCTGCCGGATTGCCGATCGGGCGGATGCGCGCGCGGTGTCGATGGGCGACGGCGCGGTGTCCGCCGACGTCTGGGTGGTTTCCGACAAGGCGGTTGCGACCTCGACCTTGCTGCCGGCGGTCGACACCGTCCGCATTCGCCGCATCGCCGGCGTACTGCCGAGCCGCGCGGCCGACAATCTGTTCTGGCTCGGCCGCTATCTCGAGCGCGCCGAGGCCACCATTCGGCTGATCCGCGCGCTGTGCACGCCGCTGCGCGATCCGGCGCGGGCGAATTCGGCCGGCTCGACGCCGGCGATGCATTCGGCCGAGCGCATTCAGCGCATGCTGGTCACCTGGGGCGCGGCCTCGCAGACTGCGCGCGCCAATCCCGCCAAGGTCGCGCTCGAAGCGTTGCAGAGCGAGGAGAAGTTCGGCTCGGCGCTGTCGCTGGTGCGGTCGGCGCAGCGCACGGCAACCTCACTCCGTGAGCGGCTGTCGCCGGATGCCTGGCAGGTCATCACCGAGATGGCCGATCGGCTCGCGATCGAGGTTCACGACGATGACGGCGTCGTCAGCGCCGCCGAGCTGACCTTGCAGGAGCTCGCAAGCTTCGCCGGCCTCGCGCAGGAGAACATGAACCGCGCCGCCGGCTGGCGCTTCCTCGAGATGGGCCGCCGCGCCGAACGCGCCATCAACACCACGCGCTTTGCCCGTCAGTTCGCCTATGACGAAGCCGGCGACGAGGATCTCGACGTCCTGCTGACGCTGGTCGATTGCCAGATCACCTACCGTTCGCGCTATCTGGTGCAGCCGCTGCTGACGCCGGTGCGCGATCTCGCCGTGCTCGATCCCTACAATCCGCGTTCGGTCGCATTCCAGGTCGCAGCGCTGAACGAGCATATCGCCGCGCTGCCGAGCCTGAAGGAGCACGGCCTGATCGAGCGGCCGCAGCGGCTCGCGGTCGCGCTCGAGGCAATGTTGACGACGGCCGAAGCCGGCAGCCTCGACGTCAAGACGCTGTTTGCGCTGGAGCAGGACCTGCTCAACCTCGCCGACTCGGTCGGGCTGCACTATTTCCCGCACGGACCGAACGCCAGCCGGCCGGAGAAGCTCACGGGGCTGGCGTGATCTACGACATCCGTCACGTCACGACCTACAGCTACGAGACCCAGGTCAGCTTCGCGCGTTGCTCGCTGCGACTGGAGCCGATCACCGGCGACGGCCAGCAGCTGGTTTCCCATTCGGTCGAGATCCGCCCCAAGCCCGCGGAGCGCACCGCGCGGCGCGACTTCTTCGGAACGCTGACCGAAAGCGTCCTGATCGAGACTGCGCATCGCAGTCTTCGGATCGATTCCCGCTCGCGGGTCTCCGTAGCGCGGCAGCCGCCGCTCCGCGGCGCGGCGAGCCCGCCTTGGGAGGACGTGCGCGACAACGCATTCGAGGCATTGAGCCTCGATGCGGCCTCGCCCGTCGGCTACGTCTTCGCCAGCGCGCTGGTGCCGGTGCTGCGGCCGGTGACGGCCTACGCTTCCGCGAGTTTTTCGCCGGGCGGCGGCATCCTTGCCGGTGCGGCCGACCTGATGCGCCGCATCCGCGGTGACTTCAAATACGATCCCAAGGCGACCGTGATCTCGACGCCGCTTCGCGACGTGTTCGAGAAGCGCCACGGCGTCTGCCAGGATTTTGCCCATGTGATGATCGCCGGATTGCGCGGCCTCGGTCTGCCGGCGGCCTATGTCAGCGGTTATCTGCGCACCATTCCGCCGCCGGGCCAGCCGCGGCTGCAGGGCGCGGATGCAACCCACGCCTGGGTGTCGGTCTGGTGCGGCAGCGAGCTCGGCTGGGTCGGGTTCGATCCGACCAACGATCTCATGGTCGCCAACGATCACATCATTCTGGCCATCGGCCGCGACTTCGCCGACGTCTCGCCGGTCGACGGCGTCATCGTCGGCGCCCGCAAGCAGAAGCTCAGCGTCGCCGTCGACGTGTTGCCGGTGGAGTGAGCCGAGGGGGCGGCTGCGTGTTCGACTGTGGCGTCGCGACCTTGCTCAGGCGACTTGTCGTTTGCCCGATTTGTCCCACCCGATCGGACTGATGATGACGCGGTCGCGGCCTTCATGCTTGGCCTGATAGAGCGCGAGGTCGGCGGCCTTGAGCAGATCGCGCGATGTGCGCTCATGATCCGGGACGAGGCAAGACAATCCGATGCTGATGGTCGGCAACCCATGCTCGGATTCGCGCGCCGCCGTCAGCTTGGCACGAATCTGCTCGGCAACCTCCAATGCCCCCGCCTTGCCGATGCCGGGCAGCAGCACCGAGAACTCCTCGCCGCCATAGCGCGCGCCGAGGTCGGTTGCGCGCTTGGTGCTGGCTGCAATGCACCGTCCCACGGTGGCGAGCACAGCGTCGCCGGCCTGATGGCCGTAGGTGTCGTTGAAGGTCTTGAAATGATCGACGTCGATCATCAGAAGCGATACCGGCGACTTTGCGCGCATGCCACGCCGCCATTCGACATCAAGCGTATCGTCGAGCCGGCGGCGGTTGGCGAGGCCCGTCAGCGCATCGGTGCTCGCGAGATGCGCGAGCCGGCCTTCGGCGGCGGCTCGCCGTTTGAGCGCGGCCAACAGGTAGAACATCAGGACGATCGAGAGGCCGCAAAGCGCCGCGACCACGCTTCCGATCAGCCAGAGCTGTTGCCACCAGTCGGCATAAATGCCGTCGAGCGCGAGGCCTTCGGCGATCAGCAGCGGATGGTGTCCGACGGCCTGAAAGACATAGAGCCGGCTGACATGATCGACGAGCGATTTCGTCATGTAGAAGCCGGATTGCCGCGCCGGGAACTGCTTGAAGACCTGCGAGTCCTTGATGCTTTGCCCGATCTTGCCGATGTCGAACGGTGCTCGCATCAGCATGACGCCATCGGTGTTGAACAACGCCATGCTGTCGCCGAGGCCGAAGCTCAGTTTGCGAAACAGATTGTGGAAATAGCTGAGCCGCATGCTGCCCGCGACGACACCCGCAAAGGAGCCGTCGTCATTGCTGATGCGGTGGCTCAGGCTGATCAGATATTCGCCGTCTGGAGTCACCCAGGGAGCGCTGATGAACAGTCCGCGGTCGGCTCGCGCCTGATGCACCCGGAAGAAGTCCCGATCGGCGTAATTTGCGGTCCGCGGCGTCAATGTCCGGGAATCGAGCGTGACGTCTCCCGCGGTATTCAGCACGAGGATCGAGCCGAGATCCTTGGCGGTGGCGGCGCGGTCGAACAGCACGACCTGGCGAAGCTCCGGGCTGATCTTGCTGAGTTCCGGCAGCTTGACGCCGTCGGCGACCGCCTGCAGCGACAGGTCATAGAGCTCGATGTTGCGGTCGATCTCGCTGGCGATGGAGGCGACGAGGTTGGTCGCGCCTTCCTTCGCATGCTGATAGTCCTTGCCGGCCATCTCCCAGAGAATGGACGCGCAGATCGCCGAAAAGCACAGGACGAGACCGATCCCGAGCGCGAGGAGCCGTTTGGTCGGCACCGCCTTCGGCCTTGGCAGCAGTCCGTTCATTGCTCGCTTCCACTTCCCCGCGCCCCCGCGCTCTTGTGACTTTCTATAGGGGCATCAAATTGAGAAAGGCGACCTCAAGCACAGGCAATTTGCGCCCGTGCGTTGCGATAGTCTTAACCATTCCAGGTTGGTCGGAACCTGTCGGCGCGGGGCCCGGACAGATCGCCTGATCGGTTCAGGTTCCGGTTCGGCGCAGGTCCTCGGCGGCGTCGCTGCGCAGGTTGCGGAAGAACTGCTCGACCTCGCGCGACAGCGTCTCGGCGGTTGCGGTCAGATCGTTCGATGCCGAGAGCACCGATTCCGCCGCCTTGCTGGTCTGGTCCATGTCGTCGCGGAGCGAGCCGACATTCGTCACCAGGGTCTCGTTGCCCTGGGCGGCCATCTGCGCGTTGGCGGAGATTTCGCGCGTGGCTGCGTCCTGCTGGCCGATCGCGCTTGCGATGTTGGCTGTGACGTTGCTGATCTCGCGCACTGCCTGGCCGATCTCGCGCACGGCGGCCACCGAGTTGCGGGTCGAGGCCTGGATCAGGCCGACATTCTCGCTGATCTCCGCAGTTGCCTTGGCGGTCTGCCCGGCCAGCGCCTTGACCTCGTGCGCAACGACCGCGAAGCCGCGGCCGGCATCACCGGCCCGGGCGGCTTCGATGGTGGCGTTGAGCGCGAGCAGATTGGTTTGTTCGGCGATCGCCTGGATCAGGTTCAGCACACCGTCGATGCGCTGCGTGGTGGCGGCAAGGCTCTCGATCTCGGTAATCGACCGGTCGGTGCGCGCACCGGCCTGATCGACCGCGCCGGAAGACTGCTTGACCTGGCGGCCGATCTCCTCGACCGAGGCGGAGAGCTCCTCGGCTGCACTCGCCACCGCAGATACATTGCTCGAGGCCTGTTCGGTCGCACCGGCCGCCGCAACCGTCCGGCCGCTAGCGTCCGCGGCGACGGTCGCGATGGTCTGCGCGGTTTGACGCATCGTCGCAGCGTTGTCGTGCACCGCGCGCAGCACTTCGCCGATCGTGCCGCGGAACGTCTCGACGAAGCTTTCGATATGCCGGCCGCGGGCATCGCGGGCCTCGGAGTCCTGCACGACTTGCGCGTTCAGGCTGCGATTGCGGTCCATCGCCTCCTGGAAGACCTTGATGGCGCGTGCCAGTGCGCCGATTTCATCGCTGCGCCCGACATGCGGCACGTCGACATGGTCGGCGCCCTCGGCGACGTGCTTGATGGTCGTGGTGATCTGCGACAGTGGCCGCGCCACCGAGCGGGCGATGATCAGCACGCCGAGCACCACCACGATCAGGGCGGCCGCACCGAGCCCGGTCAGCAGCAGCGCCAGCTCGCGGTTGGTGTCGGTCTGCTGCGCCAGCTTCTTGCTGCGCTCGGCATAGACTTTCGACAGGGCTTCGAGATCCTTGTTCAGCGCGGTGCGCACGTCGCGGTTGGCGTCGTTGTCGCCCCACTCACGCCCGGCGGCCGCGCCGATTTCGATGCCGCGGCGGACCAGCTCTTTCCGGAACTCGATGAATTGCTCGATGCGCCTCTTGAACACCGCGAACTGCGCGGCGTCGTCGGCCTGCACCAGGGTTTCCCAGTTCCTCACCACGCCGAGGATGCGGTCATTGAACGCCAGCAGCCCGTCGCCGTACTTCTTCACCGCCGCGGGGTCGGTCGACATGTAGATGCCGCGGGATTCCATCACCACCGCGTAAACCAGCGAGTTGACCCGCTCGACATTGAGCGCGGCGCGGCTTGCGAGGTCGACGGCCGCGGTCAGCTCGGCATTTCGCCGCGCGTTGTAGTCGGACAGGACGGTGATGGCCGCAGTCAGGGCCGCAATCAGCGCAAACGTCGAGTACAGCCTGGCAGCAAGCGAGAATCGGGATGCCATTGGAGGCCGGGATGTGGAGATGGGGGATGTGACGGGGGTCGGCATTGAGGGCACTCCAAGAGGCCGGGGAGTACCTTCGGCCAATTAAAGCTTATGCAAAATCTTCATGGACAATTTCTTAACGCGTGCGTTCCCTGCCGCCGCAACCGTTAAAATCTCTAAATAATACCAACGTCTTATGAGGCGACTCCGAATCGATCGGGTTCCAGCGGCGTGTCGCCGTGTTGAATGACGGGCCGCCATCATCGTCATTCATCAACACCCTCCCGGCGCACACGGCGAAGCTGATGGCACGACTTTCGCAAAGAGGTGATAGGTAAAGAGGTGCTGTTGCGCCGTCCCCAGCCTCGACGCGAATTCCCATGCTCTATCGCCACACCATCGACGCCACCAATTATGCATTCGACGATCTGCGCATCCTGCTTGCCAAGGCATCGCCGCCGCGATCCGGCGACCGCCTGGCCGGCATCGCGGCGGACAGCGCCGCGGAGATGATCGCCGCGCGGCTCGCGCTCGCCAACGTTCCACTCAAGCAATTCCTCGATGAGCCGGTCATCCCCTATGAGGACGACGAGGTCACACGCCTGATCCTCGACAGCCACGACGTTGCCGGTTTCCTGCCGGTGTCGTCGCTCACCGTCGGCGGCTTCCGCGACTGGCTGCTGTCGGATGCGGCCACTGGAGATGCGATCAACAGGATCTCGCGCGGCATCACGCCGGAGATGGTGGCGGCGGTGTCGAAGCTGATGCGCAACCAGGATCTGATCCTGGTCGCGAAGAAATGCGCGGTGACGACCCGCTTCCGCAACACCATCGGCTTGCGCGGGCGAATGAGCACGCGGCTGCAGCCGAACCATCCCTTCGACGATGCCAAGGGGATCACCGCCTCGATCCTCGACGGGCTGCTGCTCGGGTCGGGCGATGCCTGCATCGGCATCAATCCGGCGAGCGACGATCCGAACGTCATCGGCAGCCTGCTGCGGCTGCTGGACGACGTCATCACGCGGCTCGGGATTCCGACGCAGGGCTGCGTGCTGACCCACGTCACCACCACGCTCGGCCTGATCGGGCAGGGGCTGCCGGTCGATCTCGTGTTCCAGTCGATCGCCGGCACCGAGGCCGCCAACCGCAGTTTCGGCGTCGACCTCTCGTTGCTGCGGGAGGCACGGGAAGCCGGGCTGTCGCTCCGCCGCGGCACGGTTGGCGACAATGTGATGTATTTCGAGACCGGGCAGGGCTCGGCGCTGTCGGCCAACGCCCATCATCAGGTCGACCAGCAGACCTGCGAGGCGCGGGCCTATGCGGTGGCGCGGGCGTTCGATCCGCTGCTCGTCAATAGCGTGGTCGGCTTCATCGGTCCGGAGTACCTCTATGACGGCAAGGAAATCATCCGCGCCGGGCTCGAGGATCATTTCTGCGGCAAGCTGCTCGGCCTGCCGCTCGGGATCGACGTTTGCTACACCAACCACGCCGAGGCCGATCAGGACGACATGGACAATCTCCTGACGCTGCTTGCGGCGGCCGGCGTGAACTTCATCATGGGCGTGCCGGGCGCCGATGACGTGATGCTGAACTATCAGTCGACATCGTTTCACGATGCGCTCTACATCCGCGACCTGTTCGGCCTGAAGCGGGCGCCCGAATTCGACGACTGGCTCGCGCGCGTCGGCCTTGCCGGGCAGGACTTCCGCCTCGTTGCCGATGCGGGGCAGCTGCCCGACCTCGCCGCCAGGCTCTTGACCTGACGGGATAGCGAAATTCTGCAGAGCAACTATCTCACCGTTGTGACGTTGGTAAGCGCCACAATGTTGAAGAATTTCTGGCCCAGCGTTCCACGCTATGGTTAGATTTGCAGGTGCTTCGGGGTCGTTTGATGAGAGCTGAGGGCATAAAGACAGCACGGCGTATCCTCTGCGTCTTTCCGCGCTATACGTCTTCCTTTGGGACCTTCGAGCACTCCTATCCCCTGACCGACGGCGTCAAGGCGTTCATGCCGCCGCAAGGCCTGCTGCTGATCGCCGCATACCTGCCCGAGAATTGGCCGGTCCGTTTCGTTGACGAGAACCTGCGTCCGGCGACGACGGAAGATTTCGAGTGGGCGGACGCGGTGTTCGTCAGCGGTATGCACATCCAGCGCCAGCAGATGAATGACATCTGCCACCGCGCGCATGATCATGGGCTGGTGGTCGCGATCGGCGGCCCGTCGGTCAGTGCCTGTCCGGACTACTATCCCTCATTCGACTACCTTCATGTCGGCGAGCTCGGCGATGCGACCAATGAGCTGTTCAGGCGTCTGGAGCAGGACACCAGTCGCCCCGATAAGCAGGTGGTGCTGAAGACTGTCGACCGTCTGCCGATGACGGATTTTCCGCTGCCGGCCTATGAGCTCGCCGAAACCAAGAAGTACTTCCTCGGCAGCATCCAGTTCTCCTCGGGCTGCCCCTATCAGTGCGAGTTCTGCGACATCCCCGGGCTCTATGGCCGCAATCCGCGGCTGAAGTCACCGCAGCAGATCATCGCCGA
The DNA here is from genome assembly GCA_036383375.1 of Bradyrhizobium sp. GTDB lineage: Bacteria > Pseudomonadota > Alphaproteobacteria > Rhizobiales > Xanthobacteraceae > Bradyrhizobium. The sequence goes on from DASVOL010000563.1 coordinate 9,340, forward strand.
GCTCGACAAGCTGCGCGCCTGCGGCGCGACCGACACCGTCTATTTCGTCGACGATAATTTCATCGGCAACCGCAAGGCGGCAGCCGAGCTGCTGCCACATCTGATCGAGTGGCAGAAGCGCACCGGTTATGTCACGCGGCTCGCCTGCGAGGCGACGCTCAACATCGCCAAGCGGCCCGAGATCCTGGAGAAGATGCGCGAGGCCTTCTTCGTGACGATCTTCGTCGGCATCGAGACGCCTGATCCCGACGCGCTGAAGGCGATGCATAAGGATCAGAACATGATGGTTCCGATCCTGGAGGGCGTGCGCACCATCAATTCGTTCGGCATGGAGGTCGTCTCCGGCATCATCATGGGGCTCGACACCGACAAGCCCCAGACCGGCGACGCACTGATCTCCTTCGTCGAGGAGTCGCGGATTCCACTCCTCACCATCAACCTGCTGCAGGCGCTGCCGAAGACGCCGCTGTGGGACCGGCTCGAAAAGGCGGGAAGGCTGGTCGATGACGAGGGCCGCGATTCCAATGTCGAGTTCCTGCTGCCCTATGAGGACGTGGTCAGTTCCTGGCGCAAATGCATGGAGATCGCCTACCAGCCCGAGAAGCTGTTCGAGCGCTATCTGCATCAATGCAACTACACCTATGCCAACCGCATCAAGGTGCCGGTCAGCCCGGAGATGAAGAGCTGGGCCAACATCCGGCGCGGCCTGATCATGCTGCGCAACATCTTCTGGAAGGTCGGCGTGCTCGGCGACTACAGGCGCGTGTTCTGGAAATTTGCGCTCGGCCGGCTCAAGCGCGGCGACATCGAGGGGCTGATTTCGGCAACGCTGGTTGCGCATCATCTGATCACGTTTGCGCGTGCAGCCTCCAGCGGCCGCCAGAACGCCTCGAACTACTCGATCCGGCTGCGCGAGGCTTCCGTTCCGGCCGAATGACAGCATGACGAATCCGCCGGCGCCATCGTCCCCGTCGCTTCCCGATTTGCGCGACCTCACGCCGGCGCGCGTCGGTCTCGGCCGGTCCGGAGCCAGCCTGCCGACCGATGCGCTGCTCTCGTTCACACTCGACCACGCCCGCGCCCGCGACGCCGTTCACGCGGCCTTCGACGTCAGCGGCATTACGGCTGGCGTTGCCGGCCTCGGCATCACGCCGCACAAGGTGTCGAGCCAGGCGCCCGGCCGGCGCGACTATCTCCGGCGGCCCGATCTCGGGCGCATGCTGGATTCCGTATCGCGGCGGTCGCTGGAAGGGCTCGGCGTCACCGCATGCTCCTGCGCCATCGTCATCGGGGACGGCCTGTCGCCGACGGCGGTCAATGTGCATGCCGTCGAATTGATCCGGCACCTCGTGCCGCGGCTTGCGGCTGACAGGATCGACACCGGTGCGGTGGTCGTCGCGTCCGGCGCGCGCGTCGCGCTCGGCGACGAGATCGGCGCCATCATCGGCGCGCGCATGCTGGTGATGCTGATCGGCGAGCGGCCCGGTCTGTCCGCGCCCGACAGCCTTGGCGCCTATCTCACCTTCGCGCCGCGGATCGGCCTCACCGATGCCGACCGCAACTGCATCTCCAACATCCACCGCGCCGGGCTGAGCTATCCGGAAGCCGCATTCAAGATCGCGTGGCTTGTGCGCGAGGGGCTGGCACGCCAGATCACCGGGGTCGCGTTGAAGGATGAAAGCGGCGGTGGACCGTCACAGGATGCGCTACCGGGGTGTGACAAATCAGATACTTAATAGTGGGGATCAGCGGTTCCCCGCGCATTTGGTTGCGCTCTCGCGCTTGCGAGCAAAGGGGCGGACAGGTAAAACCGGCGCCGGTCAATATTCGCGTGTTTTCAAGGACTAGCGCCGATAAGCCGCGCTCACCCGCCTCATTCGCGCCCCTAGACCCAAGCTAGACAGATTGCGCCGATTTCAGAAACTGGACAGGGCATGCTCGAAAAGAACACCGAAAGTCAGGTCCACGTCGAGAAAGTCGAAGAACCGCGCACGGGCCCGAGCATCGCATTCGGGATCGAGCGTCTCGGCCTGATCCCGATGCGGGCGCCGATCCTGTCCTGCATCGTGCTCGTCCTGTTGTTGATCGGCGCGGTGTTCGGCGTGCACCGGATCAAGATCGACGACTCGCTGTCACAGCTGTTCCGTTCCGAATCCAAGGACTACAAGCAATATGAGGCGGTGACCAAGCGCTTCCCGGCGACCGAGTTTGACGTCCTCGTTGTGGTCGAAGGCAAGACGCTGCTTGCACGGGACAATCTCGGCAAGCTCCGTGACATGGTCACAGACCTGCAACTCGTCGAGGGCGTGCGCGGCCTGGTGTCGCTGTTCTCCGCGCGCCAGGCGCCGGAGCCCGGCAAGCTGCCGGCGGCACTGTTCCCGAATGAACTTCCCGAGGGCGGGGCCTACGACAAGTTCGTCGAGACGGTCAAAAGCAACGAGATCATCCGCGGCAAGCTGCTGTCGGAGGACGGCACGCTCGCGCTGGTCGTGCTGTCGCTCGAGCCGGAAGTGGTCGGCAGCAACAAGCTCGGCAAGGTGGTCGGCGACATCAGGAAGATCATGGCCGACGATCTCAGCGGCAGCGGGCTCAATGCCCAGCTGTCGGGCGTGCCGGTCATGCAGCTCGAGATCCGCAACGCGGTCGAGCGCGACGGCCTGACCTACAACATTCTCGGCATCCTCGCCGGCTGCGTCATCGCCATCATCTTCTTCCGCAAGATATCCTTCATGGTGGCGGCGGCGTTCCCGCCGATGATCGCGATCCTGCTCGCGCTCGGCGGCCTCGGTTGGGCCAATTTCAATCTCAACATGTTCCTGAACGTGATGACGCCGCTCATCATGGTGATCAGCTTCTCCGACTCGATGCAGCTGACATTCGCGGCGCGCGACCGGCTGATCGCAGGGCAGGACAAGTTCACCGCGTTCAAGAACGCGGTGCTGGTGGTCGGCCCGGCCTGCGTGCTGACGCACGGCACGGCGGGCATTTCCTTCATCGCGCTGCAGTTCTCGGATTCCGACCTGATCCGCAAATTCGGCGAGGCCGGGCTTGCGGCGACCATCATCGCGCTGGTCGCGGTGCTGTCGCTGGTGCCGGTGTTCGGCATCCTGCTGGTGCGCAACGAGAAGGTCTTTGCGGTCAAGTTCCAGAGCGCCGATGCCGGCGTGCAGGCGCTGCGTAATTTCTGCTACTGGATCGCGGTGCGCATGGTCGGCCGTCCGGGACTGTTCAGCCTGCTCGCGCTGATCGTCGTCGGCGGGCTCGGCATCATCTACGCCAATCTGGAGCCGCGCTACCGGCTCGCCGACCAGGTGCCGGACAAGCGGCAGGCGGTGGAGACGTCGAGCCGGCTCGACGCCAAGCTGACCGGCGCCAATCCGGTCGACGTGCTGATCGAATTCCCCAAGGGCCAATCGCTCTATTCGCCGGAGACGCTGAAGACGATCGCCGACGTTCACGCGATGGTCGAGGACAGCGCCGGCGTCGGCAACGTCTGGTCGCTGGAGACCCTGCGGCGCTGGCTCGCCGAAAAGGCCGGCAGCAACGATGTCGCCACGCTGAAGGAATATGTCAGCGTGATTCCCGAACATCTCGTGCGCCGCTTCATCTCGAAGGATCAGGATGCGGTCGTGGTGTCGGGCCGCGTCCCGGATCTCGACTCGAGCCAGCTGCTTCCGGTGGTGAACAAGCTCGATCACTCGCTGGACAAGGTGCGCGCGGAGCATCCCGGCTACGAGATTGCCGTCACCGGCCTGTCGGTGATTGCCGCGCGCAACAGCGCCAACATGATCGAGAAGCTCAACCGCGGCCTCACCGTCGAGTTCGCGCTGGTCGCGATCTTCATCGGGCTCGCGTTCCGCTCGGTCGTGGTGATGTTCTCCTGCATCCTGCCTGGCATCTTCCCGGTGGTGCTGTCAGGCACGGTGCTGTGGCTGCTCGGGGAGGGGCTGCAATTCGCCAGCGTGGTGGCGCTTACCGTGTCCTTCGGTCTCGGGCTCAGCGCCACAATTCACTTCCTCAACCGCTTGCGTCTGGAAGACACGCCTGGCACCGATCCCGCGATCGCCGTCGAGCGTGCGACTGTGCTCGTTGGTCCCGCGCTGATCCTGACGACGGTGGTGCTGGCCTGCGGCCTCGTGGTGACGGTGTTCTCGGATCTGCCGTCGCTGCGGCTGTTCGGCTGGCTCAGCGCGTTCTCGATGGTCGCGGCACTGGTGGCCGATCTG
>DASVOL010000564.1:0-9408 GCA_036383375.1 Bradyrhizobium sp.
CCGTTGCCGCCGCCGATCGAGGTCAAGCCGGTGCCCGGCGCGGCCAGGTCGAGGCCGCTGCGGCCGCCGTTGTCGCTGACGCCGCAGGTCGCCAATCCGCCGCCGCGGCCGGCGATGCAGAACTAGCAAGCGCCTTTAGACGAAGGGTCACCGGTTCGCGTGATGAAAACGCGTCGGAACGGGAATCCAGAGCTTACGAGCGGTGCTGGAGAATATTGATCAGCCGGCCGAAGGGATCGCGGACGAAGAAGCGCCGCACGCCCCATGGCTCGTCCGCCGGTCCGTATTCGATCGCGATGCCGGCGGCTCGCATCCGGTGCAGCGCTTCGTCGAGGTCGTCGACCTCGATCGAGAGATCGGGCACCGGCGTGCCGGAGCCGCCTTCGGAAGCGAAGCTGATTTGAACCTGCATCGTTTCGGATGAACCGTAAGTCGCAACCCAACCGAAATCCATCAGCACTTCGAGGCCGAGGATGTCGCGATAGAACGAGTTCGCTGCCGCGACATCTGATGCGGCAACGTTCGCGACGATGCGATTGACCTTCATGCTGAAGTCCGCGCGGCGGAACGACCGTCTGCCGAAGCGACGGTCGGCAAGACCATCAGGCCTGCTGGCGCGTGTCGACCTGTTGCGGCCTGACGTCCGTCGGCACGGCCGGGGTGGCGCGCGAGCGGAAATAGTCGAGCACGAAAAGCCGGATCGCCGAGGACAGATTGCCCTGCTGACGGTTGCTATCGATCTCGCCGACCAATTCCGACAGCGTCATGTTCCGCAGACCGGAAATCTCCTTCATGCCATTCCAGAAGGCTTCTTCGAGGCTGACGCTGGTCTTGTGACCGGCGACGACGATCGAACGCTTGACGACAGGAGACTTCATGATGCGTCACCACTTTCGATGCGGTGCTGATCGAGCACACGCTCACTGCGCTCGCCGAGAAATTCGTCACGCGCTCGTTCGGATTTGGTGCGACCGAATAGCGCACGATTGGCTTCGGCCTGCTTTGCTGCTTGTTCGCGCTCACCGCGCTTCTTGAATCGTTTCAGGTTGACCACGTCGCCCATGCTCGTCGTCCTTATCGTCCCCAGAGCGGAATTGGTGATGCATCGTGACGAAAGCAAGAGCGATCGCGCTAAGCGCCCGGCTCGATATCCATCCCGAATCCCCATTTGATGCTTGTGATAGCATCAAAGAATCCGTTTCGCTCTGCGAAAACTAGACGTCTGTACCATGCGCCAGCGCAGAGCTGATAGGCAAACAGCCTTAGCCTTTAGGCGTTATGATCCATAATTATATCACGCGCGCTGACCGTAATTATCCGGACATTGCGCGCTTCACTTCAGCCGGGGTGTGTCATTTTGTCCGGCTGCACGAGGCGATCAAATTCGTCGGCAGTTACGAATCCGAGCCGCAAAGCCTCTTCCTTCAACGTCGTTCCGTGCGCGTGCGCCGACTTCGCGACCTTGGCTGCGTTGTCGTAACCGATCTTCGGCGCGAGCGCCGTCACCAGCATCAGCGAGCGCTGCATCAGCTCGTTGATGCGCTTTTCGTCGGCGCGTATGCCGACAACGCAATGCTCAGTAAATGAGCGGACAACATCAGACAGCAACTGAATGGAATTTATCATACAATATGCCAACACGGGCTTGTACACGTTGAGCTCGAAATGGCCCTGGCTGCCGGCGACAGTGATGGTGGTCTGATTGCCGAACACCTGGCAGCAGACCATGGTCATGGCCTCGCACTGGGTCGGATTGACCTTGCCCGGCATGATCGAGGAGCCCGGCTCGTTCTCGGGCAGGATCAACTCGCCGAGGCCCGAGCGCGGGCCCGAGCCGAGGAAGCGGATATCGTTGGCAATCTTGAACAGCCCGGTCGCCACCGAATTGATCGCGCCGTGCACCAGCACATAGGCGTCGTTCGAAGCCAGCGCCTCGAACTTGTTTGCAGCACTTGTGAACGGCAGCTTGGTGAGCTCAGCGACGTGCCTCGCGAAGGCGTTGGCGAATTCCGGCTTTGAATTGAGGCCGGTGCCGACAGCGGTGCCGCCCTGCGCTAGCGGGAACAGCTCCTTCACCGCGGTGCGCAGCCGCGCGATGCCGCTCTCGACCTGCGCGGCGTAGCCGGAGAATTCCTGGCCGAGCGTCAGCGGTGTCGCGTCCTGGGTATGCGTGCGGCCGATCTTCACGATCTTGGCAAACGCGTCCTGCTTCTGGTGCAAGGCCTGATGCAACTCGGCGAGGGCAGGGATCAGGTCGGCGATGATGCGGCCGGCCGCTGCGATATGCATCGCGGTCGGGAACGAGTCATTCGACGACTGACTCATGTTGACGTGATCGTTCGGATGGATCGGCTGCTTGGCGCCGAGCTCGCCGCCGAGCATCTGGTTGGCGCGGTTGGCGATCACCTCGTTCACGTTCATGTTGGTTTGCGTGCCCGAGCCGGTCTGCCAGACGACCAGCGGAAAATGATCGTCGAGCTTGCCCTCGATCACTTCCCTGGCGGCGCCGATGATGGCGTCGGCACGGCGTGCATCGAGCTGGCCGAGTTCGCGATTGGTCTCGGCTGCGGCGAGCTTGACGATGGCGAGTGCATGAATGATCGCGATCGGCATCCGGTCGTGGCCGATCTTGAAATTCTGCCGCGAGCGCTCGGTCTGCGCGCCCCAGTAGCGATCGGCGGCGACGTCGATCGGACCGAAGCTGTCGGTCTCGCTGCGGGTGGCGGCGTTGGATGGTGTCGTCGATTGAGCCATGCATGCTCTCCGTTGCGTCGTCAGAACGTGGTCCGGCGTAGCCACGCGACAGCGATCGCGCGAAGGCACGTTCATGCAGAAGATAGTCCGGGATGACGATCTGTCATCCCGGCCCTCAAGAGCATCCTACAAGGTCGAGGATCGATCTGCGTTTAGATTATTTCTTGCGGAAGCGGTCCAGCCGCACGACCTCGGCGCCCTCGCTGGGCTTCGCCGGCTCCTGCTCGGTCTCGGCCGTCTCGGGCTCGACCGCCCGGGCGGCCGGTGCGGGAAGGGGAGAGGCCGGTGCGGTCGTGGGCGGGGCTTCCTCGGACAGCGCGTCCGAGACGTCGAACCGCAGATCGAATGGAGCGGACGGATCGAGGAAGCGCGTCACCGCGGCGAACGGCACGTTCAGCCGCTCGGGAATCCCGCCGAACGACAGGCCGACCTCGAACCGGTCCTCGGTCACCACCAGATCCCAGAACTGGTGTTGCAGGATGATGGTCATCTCCTCCGGATACTGCGCGAGCAGCCGCGGCGACAGCTTCACGCCATCGCCGTGCGAGAGGAAGGTGATGTAGAAATGGTGCTCACCGGGCAGGCCATGTTCGGCGGCGTCGGACAACACCCGGCGCAGCACCCCGCGCAGCGCGTCGCGCGCCAGCACGTCATATCGGATGTGATCGGTCGCCATGGTGATCCTGTCGCTTCGAAAATGGCTGGTGTGGCGCCGCCGGACCGTCCGACTCGCCCTTTTGGCCATATGCTACCCCGCCGGGACCCGGAAATCAGCAGGGCTGGCAGCGGAAAATACGGGCGGACGCCCGATCGGGAAATAAAGTGGAGGCTTCTGTTGCCAGGTGCCTCCGAACCCCGCCTAACGGAGCTTAACCCGTTAGGACTTTAAGATGGTCTTTCAAACTGCGTTACGCAGCCTGAGCAACCGGAGCAAAGTTGTCGTTGGCAACTATTGCATTAGCCCGATAACGGCGGAACCATACCGAGAAAAAACACGCCCTTTACGCCCTCGTCGATCCTATTTCGCCCCCGCCAAAAGCCACCGAAGCAAGGCGCTCGGGATGGGTTTTGGTGGAGGCGCCGGGTACCGCCCCCGGGTCCGAATGGTTTATTGCGACGGCCATTTATTTCCATAGCCGGCGAACCGGCACCCCCAATATAGGCGGCACGAACGAAGAAAAATAGAGCCGATTCAGGCTTGTTCAGGTGTGAAAACACGCCGATTTGGGTTGGCCCGCGTCCTGACGCCGTTCTAGATTTTGTCCATGCCCCCGGAATCCCCGCCGGTTGCCGCCCCGGCGCCGGATGCCTCCGCACCGTCTGCGCCCCTCCAGCCCGGCCTGCTCGAGCTGTTCCTGGCCTTTGCCAAGATGTCGCTGGCCGGCTTTGGCGGGGTCCTGGTCTGGGCGCGGCGGTCGATCGTCGAGCAGCACCGCTGGATGACGGCCGAGGAGTTCAACGAGACCTTCGCGCTGTGCCATTTCCTGCCAGGTCCGAACATCGTCAACCTGTCGGTCGTATTCGGCTCGCGCTTTCGCGGCATCGCCGGCGGCCTTGCGGCCTTTGCCGGACTGATGGGGCCGCCGATGGTGATCGCGACAATCCTTGCCGCGCTCTATGCCCGCTACGGCGATATCGACGTCCTGCGCCGGACACTCGCCGGCGTCGCCTGTGCCGCGGTCGGGCTGCTGTTCGCGGTCGTCCTCAAGATGATGATGCCGCTGTTGAAGCGGCGTGATGTCACAGGCCTCGTCATTCTGGCGGCGGTTTTCGTCGCGATCGGTCTGATCCGATGGCCGCTCCAGATCGTGCTGCTGGTGGCGATCCCGCTCAGCATCGCGACGACAGTTTTGGCGCGACGCATGGTGAAGGCATGAGTTCGGAGTCCAGTCCGATCGCCGCGCTGGTCTGGACCTTCGGCCTGATGTCGCTGTTTGCGGTCGGTGGCGCCAATTCGGCGATCCCCGAAATGCATCGCGCCGCCGTCGACGTGCATCACTGGCTGACCGACAAGCAGTTTGCCGACGTGTTCGCGATCTCGCAGCTCTCGCCGGGACCGAACGTGCTGATCGTGACGCTGATAGGCTATTCTGTCGCAGGCGTTGCCGGGGCGTTGGCCGCGACGGTTGCGATGTGCGGACCGACCGCGTTGCTTGTCTATTATGTTAGCCGTTTCCTCGATCGCTCGCGCGACGCGCGCTGGCCGGCGATCATTCAGGCCGCATTGGTTCCGCTGTCGATCGGCCTGATGGCTGCCTCCGGCCTGATCGTGGCGCAGACATCAGACCAAAGTTGGATCGCGGTCCTGATCACCATTGTCGCAGCTGCGCTTGCTTTTGCGACACGGATCAATCCCTTATGGATGCTGCTTGCCGGAGGTCTCTTGGGTTTTGCTGGCGTTGTCTGACGAAAATCGCTAGCAAGGCTTTCGGTCAACGCACCACAAGCCAAGCCATTCAATCACAACGGGCGGGACAGCCCTGACGGGGGAAGCGAAGTCATGAGCGATACGCCAAGCGAGGCGCCGGGCAAATCGATCTTGCCGAAATGGGTGCGCGGTCCGCAGGACTTTGTCGGCGGGCTTGTCATGATGGCGGTTGCGCTGTTTGCGTTGTGGGCTTCGAGCGATCTGCAGGGCATGCATGGATTCTCGTTTGGTGCCGGAACCGCACCGCGCATGTTCGCCGTGCTGCTGCTGCTGCTCGGCGGCGCTGTCGCGCTGATGGGAGTTATTCGGGATGGCCCGCATATCGCAGCTTATTCATGGCGCGGGCCGCTGTTCGTATCGGCAGCGATCGTGTTCTTTGCGGTGTCGATCCGGCCGCTTGGGCTCGTCGTCACGGCATTTGCCAGCTTCATGATTGCGGCACTCGGCTCGGAGGAGACGAAGTGGCTGGAGGCGACCATCGTAGGTGCCTGTCTGACGCTGGGCTGCGCATTGTTGTTTCCTTACGTGCTGGGACTTCCGATGCCGATGTTCCCTCGTTTCCTGATTCAGTGAGGGCGCAATGGAACTGTTCGCCAATCTAGCCCACGGTTTTGCCGTAGCGCTTTCGCCGATTAATCTTCTGATGTGCCTGATCGGCGCACTGGTCGGTACGCTGGTTGGCGTGCTGCCGGGCATCGGCACCATCGCCACCGTCGCCATGCTGCTGCCGATCACCTTCGGCCTGCCGCCGGTCGGCGCGTTGATCATGCTCGCCGGCATCTATTACGGCGCCCAGTATGGTGGCTCGACCACTTCGATCCTGGTCAATATTCCGGGCGAGGCGACCTCCGTGGTCACCGCGCTCGACGGCCACCAGATGGCGCGACAGGGCCGCGCCGGCCCGGCGCTCGCGATCGCGGCGATCGGCTCGTTCTTTGCCGGTTGCGTCGCAACCGTCCTGATCGCCGTGCTCGGCGCGCCGCTGACCAAGCTCGCGCTGGCGTTCGGCCCAGCCGAATATTTCTCGCTGATGGTGCTCGGCCTGATCTTCGCGGTGGTGCTTGCCAAGGGCTCGGTGCTGAAGGCGATCGCGATGATCGTGTTCGGCCTGCTGCTGTCGATGGTCGGCTCCGACATCGAGACCGGCGCCTCGCGCATGGCCTTCAACATCCCCGAGCTTGCCGACGGGCTCGGCTTTGCCACCGTGGCGATGGGCGTGTTCGGCTTCGCGGAGATCATCCGCAATCTCGACGCCGGCGCCGGGATGAGCCGTGATCTGGTGCAGCAGAAGATCACCGGCCTGATGCCGACCAGGAAGGACCTGACGGATTCTGCGCCGGCAATCGTGCGCGGCACCATCCTGGGCTCGATCCTTGGCATCCTGCCGGGCGGCGGCGCCGTGATCGCGTCGTTTGCCGCGTATACGTTGGAGAAGAAGATTGCCAAGGATCCGTCGCGGTTCGGCCGCGGCGCGATCGAGGGCGTAGCGTCGCCGGAAAGCGCCAACAACGCCGCGGCGCAGACCTCGTTCATCCCGTTGCTCACGCTCGGCATCCCGCCGAATGCGGTGATGGCGCTGATGGTCGGCGCGATGACCATTCATGGCATCGTGCCGGGTCCGCAGGTGATGGTGAAGCAACCCGACCTGGTCTGGGGCATGATCGCCTCGATGTGGATCGGCAATCTGATGCTGATCATCATCAACCTGCCGCTGGTCGGCATCTGGGTCCGTCTGCTGCGCGTGCCGTACCGGCTGATGTTCCCCTCGATCGTGATCTTCTGCGCGATCGGCATCTACTCGGTGAACAACGCGCCGGTCGACGTCGTGCTCGCAGGCGCGTTCGGGCTCGTCGGCTACTGGCTGATCAAGCACGATTTCGAGCCGGCACCGCTGCTGCTCGGCATGGTGCTCGGCCCGCTGATGGAAGAGAACCTGCGTCGTGCACTCCTGATCTCGCGCGGCGACTGGAGCGTGTTCCTGTCGCGGCCGCTGTCGGCAGTGCTGCTGGCGATCGCGGCAGGTCTGCTGGTGCTCGCCGTGCTGCCGACCTTGCGTGCGAAGCGCGACGAAGTGTTCGTGGAGTCCGAGGGCTGAGCGCTTCGCCTGCGTCGGCGCGCCGCAGGCGGAAGTCGAATCGACACTCGATGTCGTCTCATGAAATGAAAATGCCGGCCGATTTGGCCGGCATTTTTATTTGGTCAAAACGTTCCCGGGAGGAATTGAGATGATGTCCATTCGCTCGCTTGCGGGCGCATGCCTTTCGGCATTTGCCGCGCTCGGCGCATTCGCTGTGCCGGCCTCCGCGCAAACCTATCCGACCCGCACCATCACCATGATCGTGCCGTTCGCAGCCGGCGGTCCGACCGACGTCATCTCGCGCATCGTCACCGCACACATGGCGCAGACGCTCGGACAGAGCATCGTCATCGAGAACGTGGTCGGCGCCGGTGGCACCACGGCGACGACGCGCGCCGCACGCGCTGCCAATGACGGCTACACGCTGGTCACCGGACATATGGGCACGCACGCGGCGTCCGTGCCGCTCTATCCGAAACTCGCCTATCACCCGGAAAAGGATTTCGAACCGGTCGCGCTGCTCGCGGGCACGCCGATCCTGATCCTTGCCCGCAAGGATTTCCCGCCGAAGGATCTGAAGGAATTCGTCGCCTACGTGAAGGCCAATGCCGACAAGGTCAACGCCGCGCATGCCGGCATCGGCTCGGTTTCGCATGCCTCCTGCGAGCTGTTGAATTCGATCCTCGACGTCAAGCCGGTTGGCGTGCCGTTCAACGGCACTGGCCCCGCCATGAATGCGCTGGTCGCCGGCCAGGTCGATTACATGTGCGACCAGATCGTCAACGCGGTGCCGCAGATCAACGCCGGCACCATCAAGGCCTATGCGGTTGCCACCCCCGAGCGCAATCCGTCGCTGCCCAATGTCCCGACCACGGCAGAGGCCGGCCTGCCGGCATTCCAGGCCCAGGCCTGGAACGCGATCTTCGCGCCGAAGGGAACTTCGCCCGCGATCATCGCCACGCTGAATGCGGCGGCCGTCAAGGCGCTCGACGATGAGAACGTGCGCAAGCGCCTGCTCGAGCTCGGCAGCGTGATCCCGGCGTCCGCCAACCGCACGCCGGAGGCGCTCGCGACCCTCGTCAAAAGCGAGATCGCGAAGTGGACCCCGGTGCTCAAGCCCGCGAGTTAACCTAACGCGATCAAGCGGATAGGGCAGGGGCGGAACGCGGGTTCCGCCCCTTGTCGTTTGGCGCGAGGGTGCTCACTTTTCGGGGTATAATCGGTGTAATCAGCCGAATCAGCGTGTCGGCAGGCGGCCTCGACCGCTAAGTTCGCCGCTTCCCCGAAGGGCCCGAAACCAACGCCATGAACCAGTATCACGACCTGCTCGAACGCATCCTCGCCGATGGCGCGGAGAAGCACGACCGCACCGGCACCGGCACGCTGTCGATCTTCGGCCACCAGATGCGCTTCAACCTGTCGGCCGGCTTCCCGATGCTGACCACCAAACGGTTGCCGCTGAAGGCGATCGTGCACGAGCTGCTCTGGTTCCTCGCCGGCGACACCAACATCAAATATCTCAACGACAACGGTGTCACGATCTGGGACGAGTGGGCCGACGCCAATGGCGATCTCGTCCCCGTGTACGGCTCGCAATGGCGCTCGTGGCCGGCGCCCGATGGCCGCAGCATCGACCAGATCGCCAATGTGATCGAGATGATCAAGCGCAATCCGGATTCGCGGCGACTGATCGTCAGCGCCTGGAATCCGGCCGAGGTCGACAAGATGGCGCTGCCGCCATGCCACTGCCTGTTCCAGTTCTATGTCGCGAACGGCAAATTGTCGTGCCAGCTCTATCAGCGCTCGGCCGACGTCTTCCTCGGCGTGCCCTTCAACATCGCCTCCTATGCGCTGCTGACGATGATGGTCGCGCAGGTCACCGGCCTGAAGCCCGGCGATTTCGTGCACTCGCTCGGCGATGCGCACCTCTACTCGAACCATCTCGAGCAGGCGCGTCTGCAACTGACGCGGCCGACGCGGCCGCTGCCGACCATGACGATCAATCCCGACGTGAAGGATATCTTCTCCTTCCGCTACGAGGACTTCAAACTCGAAGGCTACGATCCGCACCCGCACATCAAGGCCGAAGTCGCGGTTTGAGTGAACCGAATGTCGCTGTCGATCCAGCGTGCGCGCCCCGAGCAGGCCG
>DASVOL010000565.1:0-2598 GCA_036383375.1 Bradyrhizobium sp.
TGGTGACGGCGGCGGCGCAGCGCTGGAAGGTCGATCCGGCCAAATGCACTGCAAGGGATGGCGTGATCCGCGATCCCTCAGGCCAGCGCTCGCTGGCCTATCGCGACGTCGTTCAGGCGGCGGCGCAGATCAGGCCGCCGGCGCCCGACCAGATCAGGCTGAAGGCGCCCGGTCAGTTCACGCTGATCGGCACCTCGCCTAAGCGACTGGAGGCCGCCGGCAAGGTGAGCGGCCGCACGCAATTTGGCATCGATGCGATCGTGCCGGGGATGAAGTTTGCTGCGATTGCGATCTCGCCGGTCGGTGGCGGCAGGCCGAAGCAGGTGAACCAGGCCGCGGCGCTGGCGGTCAAGGGCGTTCGCCAGGTCGTCGTGATCGATGAGGCGGTCGCCGTCGTTGCCGACCACACCGGTGCGGCGAAGAAGGGGTTGGAGGCTGCCGCGATCCGGTGGGACGACGGCCCGAATGCGCAGGTCAATAGCGCGGGCATTGTCGCGCAGCTCAAGGCTGGATCGGAGACGCCGGGCGTCATCGCGCGGAACGACGGGAATGTCGAGCTGGCCTTTGCCAAGGCTGCGCGGCGCTTCGATGCCGTCTACGAGCTGCCGTTCCTGGCGCACGCGGCGATGGAGCCGATGAACTGCACGGTCCACCTCCGCAAGGACGCCTGCGAGATCTGGGTCGGCACCCAGGTGCCGACGACGACGCAGAGCAGGGTGGCCGCTTTGACCGGACTGCCGAAGGATGCGGTCATCTTGCACAACCAGTTTCTCGGCGGCGGTTTCGGACGGCGGCTCGAGCCCGATGGCACGCTGCTCGCCGTCAAGATCGCCAAGCATGTCGACGGCCCGGTCAAGGTGATCTGGAGCCGCGAGGAGGACATCCAGCACGATATCTACCGGCCCTATTACTACGACCGGATCTCGGCGGCGGTCGACGCAGCAGGCAATCCGGTCGCGTGGCACCATCGGGTCTGCGGCTCGTCGGTGGTGGCGCGGTTTGCGCCGCCGCTGTTCAGGAACGGGCTGGACTTCGACGCGGTGGAAGGCGCCGCCGAGCCGCCTTATGCGTTTCCCAACATCCTGGTCGACTATGTGCGCGTGGAGCCGGCCGGCATCACGACCGGCTTCTGGCGCGGCGTCGGTCCGGTCCACAACGTGTTCATCGTCGAGAGTTTCATCGACGAGCTGGCGTCCGCGGCCAGGCAAGACCCCGTCGACTACCGGCGCCGCCTCTTGTCGAACAATCCGCGCGCGCTCGCGGTGTTGAACCTCGCCGCGGACAAGGCCGGCTGGGGGCAGCAGATGCCGGCCGGAAAGGCGCGCGGCATCTCGTTGCAGTTTGCCTTCGGCAGCTACCTGTCGCAGGTCGCCGAAGTCGCGGTCGATGCAAAGGGCAAGGTCAAGGTCGAGCGCATTGTCTGCGCGGTGGACTGCGGCATCGCCGTGACCCCGAGCATGATCGAGGCGCAGGTGCAGAGCGGGACGATCTTCGGGCTGACCGCGGCGCTGCGCGGGGCGATCACCATCAAGGACGGCCGGGTCGAGCAATCCAATTTCGACAGCTATCCGCCGCTGCGGATCGACGAGGTCCCCCACATCGAGACCCACATCGTGCCGAGCACTGAAAATCCCGGAGGCCTTGGTGAGGCCGCTACCGCGATCGTTGCGCCGGCGGTGACGAATGCGATCTTCGCGGCGACCGGGCGGCGCATCAGAAAGCTGCCGATCGAGGACGTCTGAGCATCGCGGCCACGCGGGCCGCGATGCATCGGTGAGAGTTCATGGCCAAGGGGTCATGGCCGAGGGGTCACGGCTGAGAGTTCGCGCTGCGGTTCCGACGGCGAGGTTTCGCCGTCGAGCCAATCCTGCTCCTTGGCCAGCGCGCGCCAGGCCGCTTCCATGCGCTTGAAGCGGTTGTAGGTCGGCTCGTCGTCGGCGCGCTCGGCAAGCTGCGCGCAGTTCTCCGCATTGTCGAGGAAGTGCTGCGATTGCTTCATGGAACGTCCTCCTGTTGATGAGGACGTGGGCCATCAAATCGGGCAATTCAACGCGTGGAACATGAGCATTTCGCCACGCAGGTGAATGTCTGTTCAGCGAGGTTCCCGCCGCATTGTTCCCGCATCTGCGCGTAAGCATCTGCACCTGGATCGATATAGGAACGCTATGTCGCACTCGACGTTCCTCCCCACATCGCCACTCGAGGAGGAGAGACGTCATGAGAAAGTATCTGTTTGCCGCGGCCATGGTGACCGCGATCGCATCGCCTGCATTCGCCGATGAAATCGGTGTTCGTGCCGGCCCCGTCGGCGCCGGCGTGACCGTCGGCGAGTCGCATGAATATCGCGACCGCGATCGTGACCGCACCACCGTGATCAGGGAGCGCGAGCCGCGTCACGACCGGACCACGGTCATCAAGAAGCAGGACGAGCTCGGTAATCGCAGCAAGACCGTGATCCATCACGACGACGATTGATGCCGATCAAGATCATCAAAATGAAAGTCCGCCGCTGACCTCGTCACGGCGGACTTTCCTTGTGCAGGTTAGCCTGCGCCGCAGCTAGGTCACCGGTGCCGGGTTGAACAGTGTCAGATCGTT
>DASVOL010000566.1:0-1578 GCA_036383375.1 Bradyrhizobium sp.
GGAAGGCGCGGATGGCCAATCAGTAGCCGCGTCATGCCCGGGCTCGTCCCGGGCATCCACGTCTTTGACGTCGCGTGGAAAGAAAGACGTGGATGGCCGGGTCAAGCCCGGCCATGACGAGATGTTAGAGTCTCCGAAACCGCAGATACGCCGCCTTGCGCCCTTCACGCTCGGCCTTGGCGCCGTAGCGCGTCATCGTGTAGTTCGGCCACGGCTCGAGCCAGTCGATCGCGCGCTCGGCGAGCCAGGCGAAGTCGGGCGAGCGCATCAGATGTGCGAGCGTCCAGGCGCAGTAATCGTCGATGTCGCTGACGAAGCGGAATTCGCCGCCCGGCGGCAGCAGCCGGGTCATCGCCGCGACCGTTGCATCCTGCACGAAGCGCCGCTTCCAGTGCCGCCGCTTCGGCCAGGGATCGGGATGAATCAGGTCGATGCGCGCCAGCGATCGCGGCGGCGCCCAGGCCAAAAGCTCGGCGGCGTCGCCGGCGAACAGGCGGATATTGCCGATATTCTGCGCCTCGATCTGGGTCAGGATCTTGGCCATGCCGTTGACATAGGGCTCGCAGCCGATGAAGCCGGTCGCCGGAAAGGCCTGCGCTTCCGCGATCAGATGCTCGCCGCCGCCGAAGCCGATCTCGAGCCTGACGTTCTCAATGCCATCATCGAACAGCTCGGTCAGCGCCTCGGGTGCGGGCGCTGCGATGTCGAGCGAAAGATGCGGCAGCAGGGTGTCGATCAGATCGGCCTGGTGTGCGCGCAGCTTGTGGCCTTTACGCCGCCCGAAGAACGAGCCGCGCGAATGGGCCATCGCGCCATCGTCGGACGAATCGCGATCGTCGCTGTCGTTCGGAGCAGCGGTCATCGCAGCGTCTGATAGAGCCGGTAGAGCAGCCGCGCGCGCGGCTCGATCGACGAGATGTAGAGCTGCTCGTAATGGGTATGCGCGCCCTTGCCGTCGACGCCGAGGCCGTCGAGCGTTGCGGTATGCGGCGCGGTGAAATTGCCGTCGGAGCCGCCGCCGGTGAACACGTCGATCAGCTCGAAGCCGAGTTCGCCTGCAAGCTCCCTCGCGTGTTCGTAGAGCGCGGCGCCGGCATTGCTCTTCTCATAGGGCGGCCGGTTCAATTCGCCGGTCACTTTCACGGTGACACCCTCGGTGCGCGAGGTGATGCCGAGGATCTTCGGCACCAGCTCGTCGGCGTCGGCCATGGTCGGAACGCGCATGTCGACTTCGGCATAGGCCTCTTCGGCGATCACGTTCGGCTTGGTGCCGCCGCGGACCACGCCGACATTGACGGTGACGCCGCGCTTGAGATCGTTCATCGCCTCCAGCGCCAGGATCACATGGCCGAGTTCCCGGATCGCGCTGCGGCCGTCCTCGGGGCGCGTGCCGGCATGCGCCGGCGCGCCCTTGATGTGCACGTCGAAGCGCGCGACGCCCTTGCGGCCGGTGACGATCTTGCCGCCGTCGCGGGCGGGCTCGGTGACCAGCACATATTTGGCCTTGCGGCCCTCGGCCTCGATCAGCGCTCGCGAGGTCGGGCTGCCGATTTCCTCATCCGAGACGTAGAGCTGGGT
>DASVOL010000567.1:0-3871 GCA_036383375.1 Bradyrhizobium sp.
CTTCACGACATAGGCGCCGCGCGGAATGCCGAGCGCTTCCATCGTGTCGGCTGCCATCATGCAGATCTCGGCGTCAGCCGCCGGCGTCGCCGAGCCGACCGTGTCGGCATCGAACTGCATGAACTGGCGGAAGCGGCCGGGACCCGGCTTCTCGTTGCGGAAGACATAGCCGAATCGATACGACCGATACGGCTTCGGCAGCGCGTCGAAGTTTTCCGCGACATAGCGCGCCAGCGGCGCGGTCAGGTCGTAGCGCAGCGATATCCACTGCTCGTCATCGTCCTGGAACGAGAACACGCCTTCGTTGGGTCGGTCCTGGTCGGGCAGGAATTTGCCGAGCGCGTCGGTATATTCCATCGCCGGCGTCTCCACCGGCTCGAAGCCGTAGAGCTCGTAGACGGCGCGGATCTTCTCGACCATCGCCCGCGTGGCATTGATCGCGGCCGGGCCGCGATCTTCCAGCCCGCGCGGCAGGCGCGCCTTCAGCTTCTGGGGTTTTTTGGGTTTCTCGGCCATTGGCGGCGTTTACCAGCGGACGCGCAAGGCGGCAACCCGGCTCTGCGCCGCCGCCGCCGCCGAACACCGGTTCTCAGGGCTGCTCCATCCGCGCGCGAAGCGCGTCGGCGTCGGCCTTCGGCATCGATTTCAGCAGCGGCTTGATGGTCTCGCCGCCGACGATCTTGCCGTTGCGCATGAACATCCAGTCGGAGATGTCGGCCTCCTTGAACTCGGCGAGGTCGCCGGCCCGCTTGCCCGGCAGGTCGCGCGGCTGGTTGGCGAACCGGCCGGAATAGCCGCCGCTCGGCAGCTTCTTCACCTCGCGCATCCAGATGTGCTCGCCCTCGTTGCGATGGGTCGGAAAGCGGACCTTGAGCGAGTGCTGGGTCTCCGACGGCTTGGGCGCCTCATAGGAGGCCCAGAACGCCGGGAGCGTCTCGCGCGCATGGCTGATCGCGGCATTCATCTCCGGGTCGGCGGTGCGGACATCGATCACCGGCGAGCGGTCCTCGGCGCGCGCCGTGTTGGCTCCGGCGAGCGCGCACGCCGCCGCGATCAGCACGGCACAGGTCAGACGAGTTACGGGGGTTTTGGTCATGTCATCACGCGAATGGGATTGTTGAAGCGGGAGGCGAGACTTTGTCGCGCGCTCGCGGCAGGCCGTTCATGCGATGACGGCTGATCACACGGAAAAATGACGCTGCTGGAGTTCCAAAGCGAAAGCGCCTCTCCCTTTGCGAAGGAGAGGCGCCAAGTCGAAGTCAGCAGTGGAACCGCTGCGTCAGGCGACGTTCCGGATCCAGTTATGCGGGTCGTTGGTGCGACCGTACTGGATGTCGACCAGCTTCTTGCGCAGACCCATCGCGACCGGCCCTGCCGCGCCGCCGCTGATCTGGAAGTCGCCGCTCGCCGAGCACACCTTGCCGATCGGCGAGATCACGGCCGCGGTACCGCAGGCGAAAGCTTCCTTCAGCTTGCCGCTGGCGGCATCAGCGCGCCACTGCTGGATCGTGTACGGTTCCTCGCGCACGCGCGTGCCGGTGTCCTTGGCAAGCGCAATGATCGAGTCGCGGGTGATGCCGGGCAGGATGGTGCCGAGCGGCGGCGTCAGCAGCGAGCCGTCGTCGAACGCGAAGAAGATGTTCATGCCGCCGAGCTCCTCGATGTAGCGGCGCTCGACCGCATCGAGGAACACGACCTGGTCGCAGCCGCGCTCGATCGCTTCAGCCTGCGCGCGCAGGCTTGCGGCATAGTTGCCGCCGCACTTGACGGCGCCGGTGCCGCCGATCGCGGCGCGCGTGTAATTCTCCGACACCCAGATCGACACCGGCGCGGGACCGCCCTTGAAGTAGGAGCCGACCGGCGATGCGATGACCGAGAAGATGTATTCCGCCGACGGCTTCACGCCGAGGAAGACCTCGCTCGCGATCATGAACGGCCGCAGATAGAGACTGCCCTCGCCGCCCGGGATCCAGGCGCGATCCATCCGCACCAATTGCTCGACCGCCTCGATGAACACGTCCTCGGGCAGCGGCGCCATCGCCATCCGGTCGGCCGAATCGTGGAAGCGCCGGGCATTGGCGTCGGGACGGAACAGGTTCACACCGCCATCGTCGCGCCGATAGGCCTTGAGACCTTCGAAAATTTCCTGGGCGTAGTGCAGCACCGCGCCGGCCGGATCGAGCGGAAAATTCGCGCGTGCCTCAACACGGGCGCTGTGCCAGCCCTTGCCCTGGCTGTAGCGGACGATCGCCATGTGGTCGGTAAAGACGCGGCCGAAGCCCGGGTCCACGAGCTTCGCTGCACGATCCTTGTCGGATGTGGCGTTCGGCGAAGGCTGGATGTCGAATTTCAAAGTCATTTTTCTTGCTTTCCGCTGTCGGAACCGGCGCCATACCGGGCGACGGCCTGTTTCCCCCGGAGCCATCCGGCTCGGCTGGTGCGAACTTCACCACCGCCGGCAACCCGGCCGGTTTCCATCGCCAACATGCCGGTTAGACATGCTTTTGCGGAGTGCTGAAGTCCAGTATGTTTGCCGAAATGCCGCTCGACAATCGCACGGTAGTCCAATTTGCGGCCCAAACCGCCACACAGGCTCTTTCAGGCCGCCTCAAACGCTGTCGGGGACGAAACGACCTAATGTTTCGTCGTGACTGGCAGTTTTGTAACATTGAACCCAAGATACGTCAATATGACTGACATAAATTTCTCAGGCATGGCTGCCAAGCCCGATTCGCAGGGAGATGATCACGCTCCTGCGGCGGGCGGCCGCGACCTGCGCTGGGACATCATCGAGCTGTTGTTCTTCGCCTACCGCGACTTTGTCGGCGACGCCGACCAGGAGCTGGAGGCGTTCGGCTTCGGCCGCGCCCACCACCGCGTCATCCACTTCGTCACCCGCTATCCCGGCCTGAAGGTCGCCGATCTGCTCGACGTCCTGCGCATCACCAAGCAGTCGCTGGGACGCGTGCTCAAGCAGCTGCTGGACGAAGGCTACATCGTGCAGAAGACCGGCAACAACGACCGCCGGCAGCGCCTGCTCTACGCGACGCCGAAGGGCGAGGCGCTGGTCGCCAAGCTCGCAGGACTGCAGACCGACCGCATCAACCGCGCCATCGCCGGCATCGATCCGGCCGGCGTCGAGACGGTTCGCCAATTCCTCCGCGCGATGATCGACCGCGACGATCCCGACAAGGTGCTCGAAGCGATCTTCGGCGGCGGCAGAAAAACAAGGGAGTGAACCTGGTGCAGGCTGCAACCCTGGTGCGCACGCCGGTCGAGCCGGCCGACGATGCGCCGCATCTCCTGCTGGTCGACGATGACCGGCGCATTCGCGACCTGTTGTCGCGTTTTCTCTCCGGCGAAGGCTATCGCGTCACCACGGCCATGAGCGCCACCGACGCGCGTGCCAAGCTGCTCGGGCTGCATTTCGACCTGCTGATCCTCGATGTGATGATGCCCGGCGAGAACGGCTTCGACCTCGCCCGCTTCATCCGCACCTCCTCGACGGTGCCGATCATCATGCTGACCGCTCGCCA
Organism: Bradyrhizobium sp.; assembly: GCA_036383375.1. GTDB lineage: Bacteria > Pseudomonadota > Alphaproteobacteria > Rhizobiales > Xanthobacteraceae > Bradyrhizobium. The sequence continues at coordinate 3,537 of DASVOL010000567.1, forward strand.
TGAGGCGGAAGCCCGCATCGAGGGCCTGCAGATCGGCGCCGACGACTATGTCGCAAAACCCTTCGAGCCGCGCGAGCTGGCGCTGCGCATCAACAACATCCTCAAGCGGGCCGCGCCGCCGCCGCAGGCCGCAGCGGTGGAGAAGATCGCCTTCGGGCCCTACATCTATCATCTCGATCGTGGTGAGTTGCGGCAGGGCGAGGAGGTCATCCACCTCACTGACCGCGAGCGCGAGATGCTGCGCATTCTCTCGGAGACCCCGGGCGAGACCGTGCCGCGCAGTGCGCTGACCGGCAACGGCAGCGTCAACGAGCGCGCCGTCGACGTGCAGATCA
>DASVOL010000568.1:0-1556 GCA_036383375.1 Bradyrhizobium sp.
CGCGGTGCCGCAGATTCGCGGCAGCCTGCATTTCGGTCCGGTGATCGTCGGCGAGATCGGCGACATCAAGCGCGCGATCGTGTTCAACGGCGACGTCATGAACACCGCGGCGCGGCTCGAAGAGCTGAGTCGCAAGGTCGACGGCGGCTTCCTCGCCTCGCGCGCGGCGATGGCGCTCTTCGCTGTGCCGCCGCCGTTTCCGGTGAGCGATCTCGGAACGCTCCCGATCCGCGGCCGCGTCGACGGCATCGACGTCGTCGGGATCGGGGCAGCGGCGTAGGGCGTCTGGATTCGCGCGCTGCCACAGATTAATCCGACGGGTGCGAGAACGCGAAGCTGCGTCCCCACCACAACTGTCATCGCCGGATGGACCGAGCGATGATACCGCGATGACGGTGCATCGTATCGCGCGAGACCCAACGCCACCGTTGTCCCGGCGAAGGCCGGGACTCATAACCCCAAATGCTGCTTATTGTGCGATGCTGGAACGACGAGTCCCGATCACAACACCCGCCACAGCGCATGGGTCCCGGCCTTCGCCGGGACGACAGCGGTGGATGCGATGCGCGCCCTCCTCCCTCGGGAGGAGGGCAGCCCTCACACCTTCTGCTTCGCCGCTTCCTTCGCGAGATCGGGCGCATTCACGGCCGGGATCGCGACGCGGCCGGTGCCGGTATGCTGGAGCGCGGCGGCGGCCTTGTCGTTCTGCATGATCTTGGCCATCACGGCCTGGCCGGCGCGCTCGAACACCGCGCGGTTGTCGATCACGAACTGGCGCGACTTGCGCAGGCCGTCGATATAGCCGTTGATCTCCGGCACCACATAGCGCGCGACCATGTCCCAGCTGCGGCGGGTGTTCTCGGGGTTGGCCCAGTCATGGGCGAAGCCGATGATCGAGCCGACGCCGCCGGAGACGTCGACCAGGTTCTTGATCATCTTGATCAGATCATCCGGCGTGCCGATGGTGGAGGCAGCACCTTCGACGAAGGCGGTCTTGTCGACGGCTTCATCCGGCGAGGCGAACGCGGTCAGGCCCGGCCGCATCAGGGTGCCGACGTTATATTCGTTGTGCCAGCGCAGCAGCCCGGCGCCGGCCTCGCGCCGCGCCTGCTCGCGGGTTTCGGCGATGTGCCAGGACAGCAGCACGCGCCAGTTGGAACGGCTCACCGTGGTGCCGGCCTTCTTGGCGGCGTCCTCGGCGAACTGCCATTGCTGCGGCAGCGCCATCAGGCCCTGGGTCGACATCGAGCCCAGCGAGATGATGCCGATGCCGTACTTGCCGGCCAAGGTCATGCCCGAGGGGCTGACCTGCGAGGCGACGACGAACTCCATGTCCTCCTGCAGCGGCAGGAGCTGCAGGGCGGCATCCTGCATGGTGAACCAGTCGGTCTTCGCAGTGACGCGCTCGCCGTTGAACAGGCGGCGGATCACCGCGATCCCCTCGTCCTGGCGGTCGCGCTGCGTCATCGGGTCGATGCCGAGCGTGTGCGCGTCGGAGGCCAGCGCGCCAGGGCCGGACCCGAAGATGGCACGGCCGCCGGTCATGTGGTCGAGCT
>DASVOL010000569.1:0-9184 GCA_036383375.1 Bradyrhizobium sp.
AAGGCGATGTCAGGGGCACCCTGGTGAAACGGACGACCGAGATCGGATCCTGGCTGTGGCGGCAGGGCGGTTCGGAGCTCGGCCAGCGGACCGCCTGGGGTATCAATTTCGGCAGCTATACATTCGATCTGATCGGCGACCCAAGCCGCTCGTCCCTAGGATTATCGGCCTTCTCCGGTCTCGGCACGCTCGGTGGCGGCAACGTCACGGTGCAAGCCGGTGGCACGGTGGGTGACGCGGGCCGCGGCGTCGTCATCGCCGTCGGCGGCAGCGGGCGCGTGATGGCCGATGGCAGTCTTGTGCAGACCGGTGGCGGCACGCTGTCGGTGAAGGCCAGCAATATCGGCACCGGTGGCAATCAATTCGTAGACTTGCGCGGCGCAATGGATGTCGCAACTGGAGATTTCGGCAGCCTCACCGCGACCAATGACCGCAACTTCGGGTTGGATCCGCGGCCGATCAATCCGCTGACGCCGTATTCCATGACCACGCTCAGCGGTGGCGACTTCGCTCCGGGTGACAGCGTGATCGACATCCGCGCGCGTGGCGACCTGGCGGTCGGAACCATTCTCGATCCGGGCCGCGTCGGCACCACCGGTCTGACCGCCGCCGGCAACGGCGGCGAGGGGGCGAGCTGGTTCACGCTGTGGACCGGGGCCACCGCAGTCGACATGATGGCCGCGGGTGGTTCGCTCTCGCCGGGCAGCGGCCCGGCCACCTCCCACTTCCTGCCCTCGATCGTGCGGGCGGTCGCCGCGAACGGAAATATCTACGGCTTCGGTGGGGGAATGCTGCTGCCGTCACCGAACGGCGCACTCGAGGTTCTCGCGCAAGGATCGATCTTTGGCAGCGCGCTTGAGACCGGTCTATTGACAACGCCGACGTCGGGCTTGGCAACGCCGTTCGGGCCAGGCTGGGCGACCCTGACGGATGGAGCAAGCATCACTGCATCCAATTATTGGGGCGACTACAATGCGATCAGCGATCAGATCAACGGCGCGCAAATTGTTTACACTTACGGCACCGGCGGACAGCCCTTTGTGTTCGATGCGAACACGGTGAAGGACAGGGGCGTACCGGTCCAAAGCGATCTATCGCGCATTTATGCAGTGAACGGCGATATCACGAGCGTCACTTATGGCCGGATCCTGACAACGGGCCAGACCGTCGCCGGCGCTACCGTGAACAGTGTCTACTATCAGGCGGCAAGACCGCTGCAGATGCTCGCGGGTGGTGACATCGTCAGCACCAAGGGTCTGATCTTGCACACCGATATCAACGATGTGTCCACCATCGCGGCCGGCGGCAGCATCATCTATGCAGGTTGGCCTGGCAACGACCTCGGAGTAAGCCGAGGCTGGGAGATTGCCGGACCGGGTACGCTCGAGATCACGGCGGCCAAGAACATCTACCAGGGGTCGAAGGCGACGGTCGAAAGCATCGGAGCGCTCGCCGCCGGCGACAACCGGCCCGGCGCTGGTGTCGTCATGCAGGCCGGCGTCGGCGCGGGCGAGATCGGCATCGGACAGGTGGACTGGTCGGGCTTTGCCAGGCTCTATCTTGATCCGCACAATCTTGCGGGCGCGGGGCCGATCGCGGACCAGCCCGGCAAGGTGGCCAAGACGTATGGAGACAAGCTCTACGCCTGGCTCAACGAGCGCTTCGGCTATGGTGGGGCCAAGGCCGATGCGCTCAATTACTTCCTCGCGCTGCCGGATGGACAGCAGCGGGTCTTCCTGCGCCAGGTTTACTACGCGGAGCTGACCGCGGGCGGGCGCGAATACAACGAAGTCGGCGGCCCACGCGCCGGCTCCTATCTGCGCGGGCGCGAGGCGATTGCCGCGCTGTTCCCGAATGAAGCCGCCTACCGTGGCGACATCACGATATTCACCGCGACGACGGGTACGCCGGGCAAGCCGAATTACGCCATTCAAAGCGGCTTTGTTCACACCGATTTCGGTGGCGATATCCAGTTCCTGACGCCGGGCGGCGGCGTCACGATCGGCACCGAAGGGTTGCTGCCGGGCGCCGATGCCGGCCTCATCACGCAAGGCGCGGGCAACATCCAGATCTATTCGCAGAACAGCGTACTGATGGGCCTGTCGCGCATCATGACCACGTTCGGCGGCAATATCGTGATCTGGTCGGCGGAGGGCGACATCAATGCCGGTCGCGGCGCCAAGACGACGGTGATCTATACGCCGCCCAAGCGCGCCTACGACAACTACGGAAACGTCACGATATCGCCGGTGGTGCCGTCCAGCGGTGCCGGCATCGCAACGTTGCAGCCGATCCCGGAGGTGGCGCGCGGAACCGTCGATCTGATTGCGCCGCTCGGCACCGTCGATGCGGGCGAAGCCGGAATCCGCGCGTCGAGCTTCGTCAACATCGCCGCCTTGCACATCGTCAACGCCGCCAACATTCAGGCGCAGGGTGGCGTCATCGGCGTGCCTCAGGTCCAGGCGCCCAACATGGGCGCCCTGAGCGAGGCCTCGAACACGGCGGGCGCCGCGGCCAAGCAGGCGGCCGTGCCGCCGCCACGAACCAACGAGCAGCCCTCCGTCATCATCGTCGAAGTGCTCGGCTATGGCGGGGGCGATGGCGGCGATGATCAAAAGCGGCGCGGCAACGACAAGCAGAGCCAATATGACCCGAACAGCGCCTTTCAATTGATCGGCGATGGCCAATTGACCGCGGAGCAGATGAAGAAGCTGACACCGGACGAGCGCCGTCAGGTCGCGAACTAACGGCAGTCCGCGTGGCGCGCGGGTGACGACACCGCGTGGTGTGACGCCTTGAATCGAGAGCTATCCTCATCGTCGTCCTTGCGAAAGCAGGGACCCATAATCACAAATGCTAATTGTCGGGCGATGCTGGAACGACAGGTCCCTTCAACAAGGTCCGCCGCGGAGTATGGGTCCCTTCCGCGCGCAATTGCGCACCAGGCAGAGACGGTGCGCTGGAGGAGCCGCAGACTCACATCACGATTTCGGAATAATGGAAGAGTACCGCTGATTTGCCCGACGAGTCAAGTTGCTGCGTCGAGCGCCGGCCGTTGCCGGCTACTTTGCATGGGGTTGTTTTCGATATTTTGGCAGCCCGCCTCCCAAGGGAGAGTTGCGCTTCTTAGCCCGCCGCGCGGGGCAGGGAGCCGTTTGCCGTGATCTCGGCCGAGAGCTCCTCGATGGTCTTGCGCTGCTCCATGGCGGTCCGCCGGATCATTGCAAAGGCGGCCGGCTCGGCCAGCGCATGGGTGTGCATGACCTGAAGGACGGCGGCGAGCACGACGCGGCGGGATCGAAGCCGCTGTTCGAGCTTGAGCACCTGCTGCTTCAGCTCATTGGTGCGCTCGCTTCGCTCGAAGGCGAGCACGAGTGCGGCATAGATGCCGGCCGAGCGTAGCGGCTTGACCAGGAAGGAGGCCGGATCGAGGTCGAGCACAAGCTTCAGGCGGCTCGGCGTCTCGGTGCCGAGCAAGGCGATGACCGGGCTTCGTCCAAGCGATGCGCGCTGCGCCGGTGCGGCGAGCGGCAGGAATTCGTCGTCGATCAGCGTCACGTCCGGCGGGCAGTCGATGTTGGCTTCGCCGTCCCACGTGACGATGTCGATCCCGAGACGCTCGAACTGGCGCCTGACGATGGTGGCGTCGCGCTCGTCCTTGATGGCGACGAGCGCCTTGCGTCCGCGCAGCGAAAATGACGACGGCTTGCTCATTTCACGACCCGCAAATGGGGCGCATTCGGCAACGTTCCATCCCGTGCGGGGCTGGCGGCGATGTCGAGCTGCGTCAGATAGGGATCCGGTTTAACCGGAGCTTCAGCTTCCCAGAAGATGTCAAACTGTCCTTCGGCGTTGGAGACGGCGAGCCGCGGCGTCAGGACGCAGTGGTTATTGCTGCCGTCGATCCAGACCGGACCTTGTGGCGAATTGTAGCGATGGCCGGCTGCGGCGCGCCGCACCTCGCCGATATCCGATGTGCCGGCACGTTGCAGCGCGCGGGCCAGCAGATAGACCGCGACATAGGCGGATTGCCCATCCACCGACGGGCTGCTGTGCGCGCCGTGTCGCGCCTTCCAGCGCGCGACGAAGGCCTGGTTCTCGGGCAGGCGAATGCTTTCGAAATAGGCCGACGACGTGATGCAGCCGGCCGATGCGGGACCTGCGATCTTGAGCTCGGGCTCGCACAGGCTGCAGCTCAGCATCGGAATGTCGAGACCCGCAGCAAGGGTCGCGGCATGAAACGCACGGATGAAATCATAGCTCGAACTGCCGACCAGCGTGTTGAACACAACCGGCGGCCGGCGTCGCACGATCTCGTCGACGATGTGCGTGACCGCGCTTTCACCGAGCTCGAGCAGGCGTTCCGCGAGAATCCGTCCCCGCGCCGCCGTCACCAGCTCGCGGGTGACGCGGTTGGTTTCCCAGGTCCAGACATAGTTGGAGCCGACGCAGAAAATCTCGCGCGACAGATTGTCGAGCACGTAGCGCACCAGCGGCAGCACGTTGTGATTGGGCGAGGCGCCGACATAGATGACGTTGTCGGAGCATTCGAAGCCCTCGTAGCGCGCCGGATACCATAGCAGGCGGTCGGTGCGTTCGACGATCGGAAGCACCTGCTTGCGCGAGGCCGAGGTGTAGCAGCCGATGATGTGCTCGACCCCGACATTGCGAATGAGATCGTCGCAGACCGTATGATATTCGGAAATGATGCCGCGGGGGTCGCGGACATGCGCCGATAGCGCGAAGTCGAACTCGTCCTGCTCGTTGATCTCGTCGACCGCCATCATGGCGCTCTTCAGGATCTCACGCCCCATGGCCTGATAGGGCCCATGCTGCGAGCAGATGATGCCAACGGGAATGGACGGCTTCGTCATCGAGGACTTTCAGTGCACTTCATGCAGGAAACCATCTTCGCAGAGACCGGCGCAAGTGGTCATGCCGATTTGCTGCGCAGCACCTTTCGAAATTTGTGCAGCCAGCCTCGTTGACAACGCGCTGCACACCTCCTTAGAATTTTCTCCTACAGGGCTTCCTGTCGAACCTTGCGTGCGTCGATCTGGCCGATGACGTCCCGATCGCCGCGCAGAGTGCTCCGTTCGATCCCGGACCCACGCGATAGTTCATAGCCGCGGCATTTGGGCCATTCGTCACCTTCGTTTGGAGGGGCGGGTGGCTTTTTGCTTTTGCCGCCAAACAAATTGGCGACACGTCCGTGTCGTCAAGCCGGAGGCGCATGCGCGGTGATGGGCAGTGCCTGCGCTTGCGTCGTGCCAAGTGCGGGGATGAGAAGCGATGCCGACGACGGATCTTCACTATCTCGGGCTCATTGAGGTCGGGCAGCAAATCCAGGCCAGGAAGCTCTCGCCGGTCGAGGTGACCAAGGCGATGCTCGGGCGGATCGAGCAGCTCGACGGCAGGCTCAAGAGCTACGCTTACGTGATGGGCGAGGCAGCGCTTGCCGAAGCCGCGGCTGCCGAAAAGGAGATCGCGTCCGGCAAGATCAAGGGGCCGCTGCACGGCGTGCCGATCGCCGTCAAGGATCTGTGCTGGGCCAAGGGCGCGCCGGCCGCACACGGCATGACCATTCATCGCCAGTTCCGTCCGAGTGAGGATGCCACCGTGGTCGCGCGGCTGAAGGATGCCGGCGCGGTCATCCTCGGCAAGCTGCAGCAGACCGAGGGCGCCTATGCCGATCATCATCCTCAGATCGATCCACCGAAGAACCCGTGGAATGCCGATCTGTGGTCCGGCGCATCGTCGAGCGGTTCCGGCGTCGCCACCGCGGCGGGGCTTTGCTTCGGATCACTTGGAACCGATACCGGCGGGTCGATCCGCTTTCCCTCGGCTGCCAACGGCATCACCGGGCTGAAGCCCACCTGGGGACGCGTCAGCCGTTACGGCGCTTTCGAGCTCGCGGCCACGCTGGATCACATCGGTCCGATGGCACGCAGCGCGGCCGATTGCGGCGCGATCCTCGCGGTGATCGCGGGCCAGGATCCCAAGGACACAACGTCGGTGCCGTTGCCGGTGCCCGATTATCTCGCCGGCCGGACTGGAGACTTGCGTGGCGTGACGATCGGGGTCGATCGGCGCTGGACCAGTGAAGGCACCGACGAGCCCGCCGGCAAGGTGCTCAGCGAAGGCCTGCGGGTTGCCGCTGATCTCGGCGCGACAATCAAGGACATCACGTTCCCCGATCCCAAGGCCGTGATCGAGGACTGGTTCCCGCTGTGCGGCATCGAAGTGGCCGTTGCGCACGAGGAAACCTATCCCGCGCGCAAGGACGAGTACGGTCCGGCACTCGCCGGCCTGCTCGATCTCGGCCGCGCGCAGTCCGGCATGGACTATCAGAAGATCGTGCTGCGGCGCGAAGCCTTTCGCGGCGCGGTGCGGCTGCTGTTTGAGACGGTCGATCTCATCGCTGTTCCGGCCCAGGCATTCGCTGCACCGACATTGGCCAAGATGGCGGCGCTGGGCGAGGACCCGTCGCTGATTACCGGGCTGCTGCGCTTCACCTGTCCGTTCGACATGACCGGCAGCCCGACCGTGACGCTTCCCGGCGGCTTCGCGCCGAACGGCGGTCCGGTCGCGTTCCAGTTTGTCGGCCGTCATTTCGACGAGGCAAGTCTCGTCCGTGCGGGCGATGCCTTTCAGCGCGTCACCGACTGGCACAAGCGCCATCCCGCGATCTGAGTTGAGGAGCCGTTCGCATGACCGAAGACTGGTTGAAGAGTTCCATCATGGCCAAGCGCGCCGTCGCCAAGGGCGCGACCGGCACGGCCCATAGTTTGACCATCGAACAACAGGGCGGCTTCCATTACGTCTATGGACCCTATGCCAAGCCGACGCTGTCGATCGATCCGGGCGGGGTGGTCGTCGTCGAGACCGAGGATGCCTTTGGCGGCGTGCTCACCAGCGAAAGCGACAGTCCCACGGCGAAGCTGAACTTCCCCTATTTGAACCCGCAATGCGGACCGATTGCGGTGAAGGGCGCCAGGAAAGGCGATTGCCTCGCCGTCTATATCCGCGACGTCGAGACCCGCGGCGCGCAGCCGGCCGGCACCACCTGCATTATCCCGGAGTTCGGCGGCCTGGTCGGCACCGCGTCCACGGCACTGCTCAATCCGCCGCTGCCGGAGCGCGTCAAGAAGCTGCATGTCGATCGCAACGGCGTGCGCTGGAACGACAAGATCACGCTGCCCTACGAGCCGTTCATCGGCACCATCGGCGTGTCGCCCGAGATCGAGGCGATTTCCTCGCTGCAGCCCGACTATCACGGCGGCAACATGGACCTGCCCGACGTCGCACCTGGCTCGATCATTTATTTTCCGGTGCATACCGAAGGCGGGCTGCTCTATGTCGGCGACTGCCACGCGACGCAAGGCGATGGCGAACTCTCCGGCGTCGCGCTCGAACAGCGCGCCACCGTGACGCTGCAGATCGATCTGATCAAGAACTGGAGCTTTGCCTGGCCGCGGCTCGAGACCCGCGACTTCATCATGACGATCGGCAGCGCGCGGCCGCTCGAAGATGCTGCGCGGATCGCCTATCGCGAGCTCGTGCGCTGGATGAGCGCCGACTACGGCTTCGATGAGATCGACGCCTACATGCTGCTCAGCCAGGCCGGCCGCATGCGGCTCGGCAACATGGTCGACCCCAAATACACGATGGGGGCCTCGATCCTGAAGAATTACCTCAAGGCGTGACGTCCAACATCTTTCAACAAGGAACATCGCGATGAACTCGGGGCGTATATTTGGAATGGCTTTGCTTGGTGCCGTGCTCGGGACGGCTGCAATTGGTGCTTCTCAGGCGGCCGACCCGCCGCTCAAGGTCGGCTTGCTCGAGGACGTCTCCGGCGATCTGGCATTCATGGGCATGCCGAAGCTGCATGGATCGCAGCTCGCGGTCGAGGAGATCAACAAGAGCGGCGGCATTCTCGGCCGCCAGATCGAGCTGATTCACCTTGATCCACAAGGCGACAATGCCCGCTATCAGGAGTTCGGCCGAAGGCTGCTCAACCGCGACAAGGTCGACGTGCTGATCGGCGGCATCACCTCTGCTTCGCGCGAGGCGTTGCGCCCGATCGTCGATCGCACCTCGACGCCATACTTCTACACCAACCAGTATGAAGGCGGCGTCTGCGATGCCTCCATGGTCAGCATGGGCGCGGTGCCGGAGCAGCAATTCTCGACGTTGATCCCGTGGATGGTCCAGAAGTTCGGCAAGAAAGTCTACGTCATCGCCGCCGACTATAATTTCGGCCAGATCTCTGCGGAGTGGAACCGCAAGATCATGAAGGACCTCGGCGGCGAGGTCGTGGGTGAGGAGTTCATTCCGCTCGGCGTGTCGCAATTCGCGCAGACCATCCAGAACATCCAGAAGGCGAAGCCGGATTGGCTGCTGACGATCAATGTCGGCGCTGCGCAGGACTCGTTCTTCGAGCAGGCAGCCGCCGCCAACCTCAATCTGCCGATGGGATCCTCGATCAAGATCATGCTCGGCTTCGAGCATAAGCGGTTCAAGCCGCCGGCGCTCAACAACATGCACGCGACCGCCAACTGGTTCGAGGAGATCGACACGCCCGAAGCCAACGATTTCAAAAAGCGCTGGCACGCCAAGTTCCCCGACGAGCTCTACATCAACGATATGGGCTACAACGCCTATAATGCGCTCTACATGTACAAGGCGCTGGTCGAGAAGGCGAAGTCGACCAAGCTCGAGGACATGCGCAAGGTGATCGCGTCAGGCGATGCCTGCATCGACGCTCCCGAAGGCAAGGTCTGCATCGATCCGAAGAGCCAGCACACGTCGCATCGCATGCGCCTGATCTCGGTCGGGCCCAAGCACGAGGTGACCGTCGAGAAGGACTACGGGACGATCCAGCCATACTGGCTTGGCGAGATCGGCTGTGATCTCACCAAGAAGAACGACAAGGACCAGTACACGCCGAGTCATCTTCCCAGCAAATCGTGATGCACGGGCACGAATCTTGCTCGTGTTGTGTATCTCGGGTTTGACGCGAACCGGCGCCGCAATGATGCGGCGCCGTGATCACGGAGAGTGGAATGTCGGCTGAACTCTTCTCGGTATTCTATCAGTTCGCCGACGTCTTCGCGTTCCTGATCCTGTCGGCGGCAGGCCTTGCCATCGTGTTCGGCATGATGGGCGTCATCAACATGGC
>DASVOL010000570.1:0-10792 GCA_036383375.1 Bradyrhizobium sp.
AGACACTTTCTGCTGCAGCGCCGGCACATGCCAGGCGCCGCAGACGACGGCGACGGCACCGTCCGTTTCCTTGGCCGCCCGCGCGATCTCGAGCCGCATATGCGCCTCGCGCGCCGCTTCCCTTCCCGCGACCGACGGCGCGGCCTCGCGCAGTGCGGCCATCGCGTCGGCGATCGCCGCGAACACCGGACCGGGCGCGGGATTCTCCTCGATAACGTCCCGCCACCAGCTTTCGCCATCCTCGTAGCCGCCGGCTGAGGCGAGCACACCGATCGGATCGCGCTCCAACGGGTTCGGCGGCTCGTCCGGCACCGGCTCGCCGCTTGCGGCTGCGTCCTCCTCGGCGGGCGCGGCGGGGGAAGCCGCCGGCGCAAGGCGATAGCTCGCCGGCAGATCGATGAACCGTGCGGCCGAACCCGTGCGCACGGCCCAGCACGCGGCCTGATATTCCGGCGAGTAGGTTGCAAACGGCCAGAAGATCGCGCGTGCCGGATCGTCCGCCGCATAGGTCAGCAACGCCACCGGCGGCGCCATTGCCGCGTCGGCCAGCATCGGCAGCAGGTCGGACGCGTCAGAGGGGCCCTCGATCAACACGATCTGGGGGCGCAGTTCGCCGAGCGCTTCCAGCAGCCGCCGCGCGGAGCCGGGACCGTGGTGGCGTATGCCGAAGATGTGGACCGCCGAGGCCATGGCGGGTCAGACGAGCTCGACCAGCATGCGGTAATATTCGGCGTATTCGGGCCGTTTCTTCAGGACGGTTTCGAGATATTCCTCAAGCACGGCCTTGTCCTGCACCGGGTCCTTGACGATGGCGCCGATCATGTTCGGCGCGACGCCTTCGGCCGAGAGCCTGCCGTCGTTGAAGAACGCCGCCTGGCTCAAGCCGCCGACCATCACCGCGATCGCTTCGGCCGTCGACAGCGTGCCGGACGGCGTCTTCAAGGTCATCTTGCCGTCGAGCGTCGCACCGCCGCGCAGCTCGCGGAAGATCGCGACCACGCGGGCGACTTCCTGCGCGACGTTTTTCGGCGCCGGCAGATCGAGCGATTGCGCCATCTCTCCCACCCGCCGGGTGACGATGGAGATTTCCTGCTCCATGTCGTCGGGCAGCGGCAGCACCACGACATTGAAGCGCCGCTTCAGCGCCGAGGAAAGTTCGTTGACGCCCTTGTCGCGGTTGTTCGCGGTCGCGATCACGTTGAAGCCCCGCCTGGCGTAGACCGCTTCGTTCAATTCCGCGATCGGCATCATCTTCTCGGACAACACCGTGATCAGCGTGTCCTGCACATCCGAGCCCATGCGCGTCAGCTCTTCCAGCCGGCATAACCTGCCGGTCTCCATGGCGCGGAACAGCGGCGTCGGCACCAAGGCCTGGCGCGATGGCCCGTGCGCCAGCAATTGCGCGTAATTCCAGCCGTAGCGGATCTGGTTCTCGTCGGTGCCGGCGGTGCACTGAATCACCATCGTGGAATCGCCGCTGACTGCCGCCGCGAGGTGCTCGGACACCCACGATTTTGCCGTTCCGGGCACGCCGAGCAGCAGCAGCGCACGGTCGGTCGCAAGCGTCGCGATCGCGGTTTCGATCAGTCGCTTGTCGCCGACATATTTGGCGGTGATCGGGGTTCCGTCCGCGGCCTTGCCGCCCATCAGGTAGCTCACGGCGGCGCGCGGCGACATCGCCCAGCCCTGCGGTCGCGGACCGGGATCGGCCCGGAGCGCTTGAAGCTCTGCCGCATAGGTTTGTTCGGCGGGGAGGCGCAGCATATCGGTCACGAGACGGTCTCCGGTGTGAGGGCGGCATTCAGGCGCAACAGGTCGAGCTTCGGATCTGCGGCCGATAATCCCTGGTTGGTGATCCGTGCAGCCAGTTGAGCGGCGCCCGCCGCATCAAGCAGCAGCGCGATGCGATTGAGCATGAGAGCAAGGGCGGCATTGGCCGGCGCGCGCTGCCCGTCGGCGCCTTCGCCGGCGTTTCCGAGCAGCCCATTGAGTGCGGCATAGGCCGGCGCGGCCAACAATGCCGACGCCGGCGCGGTGCCCAGGTCGCGCCCCGCGATTGCAAGCGTCTTCTCCAGGTCCTGGGTATCGCGCGCCATGATCTGAGGCAGCAGCGCTCGCCGCTCTTCGGTTGATAGTCTCGGCGCGAGCGCACCGAGATGGCCGACGGGCGAGCTCGTATCCGCTAGAATGCCGTTGAGCAAGGCGCGCAGCGCGGCTTCCGATCCGGTGGTCGCCACCATCTGCGCGAAGGCTTCGATGCCGTCGCTTGCACCGTCGGGCGGTGCTTCCAGCATTTGCAGCTCCGTCGCGCCGAGCGCGCGCGCCAAGGCGGCTGAACTGACCAGACCGAACAACTCCAATCGCCGCGCGTTCTGGGCGGAGGTCTTCAATGGCTTGATGAGGAGGCGCCTGCGCCGGCTGATCAGTCCGATCTTGCCGAGTTCGACCATCGCGGCCAGTTCGGCCGCGAGGTCGCCTGTGTCGGAGATCCGCCCCAATCTCGCAAGATAGGCGCGCGCGGTGGCTTGCACGCGCTCGGAGCGATCCCCGGCGAGGCTTTCAAGAAACGCGGCATCGGCGTCGGAAAGTTTTGTCTCGAGGATCTCCAGGAGCCGCAGCCGCCGCTCGGCTGGTTCGGACGCGGCCTTCGCCGCGATGATCGCGAGCGCCGCGGTCGGCTCGACGACGCGCAATTGCGCGAGCGCCACGCGCCGCTCCGCCCAGGCCCAGCGTTCATAATTGTCGGTCGTCAAACTGGCCTGCTCGACCTTCGCCTTGGTCTCCGTGCGCACCCAATCCAGCCAGGGCGCATACAGGTCGGGCACCCAGTCATCTTGCGGCGATGGCAGCCAATCGGCGGGGTGTACGCAATATCCACGCGAAGCGACCAGATCGATCAGCTGCCGCTCGATCGAGGATCCGCCTTTCGCCGCTAGGATGCGGCGAAAACGTGGACGCAAGCTCTCTGCCAGCACCGGCAAGGCCAGCGCCGGCAGCAGCGGTCGCGACTCCAGCGTCGTGCTTGGCGCGCTGCGGAACAGCACCGCTGTCGCGTGTCCGGTCAGCGCTGCCAGCGCCGCTTCGCCGTGCTTGCCTTCGATGGCTGCGCGCCATTCTGCCGGGCAATGTTCGAGCGCCGAGCGCCCGGCCATCCAGGCGCCGCGTACGCGCGCAAGTGAAGCCTCAAGCTCATGCATCGAAGCCAAGCCTTCCCCAATTGGTTTGTGCTGCTATCAGCGCCAACCGGGCCCCGTCCCAAACGCCGGCGGCACGTTCGATGCTGGCGCCAAGCGCGAGCGCCGGCAGCGGCTTGCGCACGGGGACCACGGCACCGTCGTTCGATTGCCACCATGCGCGCCCCGATGCCTCGGCGCCAATGCGCCCCGCAGGCAACAGCAGCGGCATTTCGATCCGCCAGGGGGCCGCGAGCGCCTGTTCGGCAAGCTCGGCAAGCGGATCGGCCGCTGCATCCGGCCACGCATTTGCCCCTGCGTCCGGCACGTCGCGGCTCTCGTCTCGTTTGGCGATCACCGCGCGCAGCGGCATCTGCGCCGGATAGAACGCAAGCTCGGCCGTGAAGCGCTCGCCGGGGACGAACGAGCCGCTGCGTCGCCCGGCCGAAGCGGGGAAGAAATCGAGCAGCACGGCGAAGCGCTGCGGGCCCGCGGCGAGGTTCATCAGCCAGGTCGCCTGGCTCACCAATCCGTCGCGCCGTGTCGAGATCCGCTCGCCGAGCACCTCCCACAGCGAAGCCACACGCGGCGCGTCGGCATTGGCGAGGACTTCTTCGCGCGTCTCCGAGCCGATGATCTCGCGCCGCAAATCCGGATCGTCGGGCGCCGCGCGCCACGCGCGCGTCAGCAACACGAGCTTGCCAAGCTCTGCAACGGCGCCGTCGAGCCGCTCCTCGGCCGGTAGGTCCAACAGGCGCGACGGCATTTCGTCGATCCGGCTCGCGAGCGCGCCGGCCTTGGCGTCGACGAGCCGCGCCGCGATGCGCCGGCAACGCTCGCCCGCCTGGTTCAGGAATCCCGGGAGCCCGGTGCGGAGCTGATCGGCAATCCAGCCGTCCAGATCCTCGGTCGCGGTATGCACCGAGCGGCGCGTCTCCTGCGCGCGCTTTTCCGCCGCGGCCTGCTTTCGTGCCTGCGACTTCGGGTCAGGCGCGGCCTCGGTTGTTGCTTCCTGTGCGGTGCTCAGGCTTTTCGCTTCGCTGGAAGCACGGGACTCCGCCGGAGCCGCACCCCTGCGTCGCCGTCCCATCCAGTCGTTCACCCAGGCCGGAATCTCCGCGTCCTTGAATGCGGCGCCGTCGTCGGCGAACATCCACATCAATGCGAGCGCGTGCTTGCACGGAAACTTGCGCGACGGGCAGGTGCATTTGGAACCATGCTCACCGGTATCGGCGACGACGCGATAGGGGTTCGCGCCGGAGCCCTGGCATTCGCCCCAGATCAAGTCGCCGGAACGCGCACGCACCGGCCATTTCGCCGGCTTCAGGAGGGCCGACGCGGCGGTCAGCGCGCTTTGGTCGGGCGCCATCGCCTCGATCATGCTGCGGGTAAGTGCCATGAGTGAATCCCGAGTGCGCCCCAACCGTCACTTAGCTCATTGTTGTATCGCAAAGGTATCCTTGGCGCTCGTCAACTCGAAATCAGGAGCTTGGAGTGTCTGCGGACTCGGCATCACATTGCGTGGGTTGCAAGTTACCCATCGGATTGGGTCGAAATATCAATAGCATATGAGTCGGCGGTTGTATTCCGGGTGGTGCACCATTCGGAACGGAGCCTTGAGCCATCTTCAGTCTTGTGGAGCGTGATCTCGCCGGCATCGGCGCGGTTCTTCGACGCAGGATTTCCGCGTCTGATTAAGCGCCGCCGATTCGAGCGCCTCAATCTTCGCAACAATGTGTGTGGATCGAGGATAGCCGATGCGGCCATAGCGGCCGCGGACATCGCTGGCGCGTCCGGCGTAGATTCGAAGCCGCGACCCCACGGCGTCGTCGGTCGGATTGTGTCCGGATCTGTCAACGGACTGTAACGAAGGCTCGCTAGGGTGACCGGCGCGTGACGTTTGTATGAAGTCGGATTCCCGCCCATGTTTGCGGCTCTTCATCTGCCGCGAACCGGCGTGCTGTTGTGGCAGACTGTATTTGTTGGATTGAGCCTGTTCTTTCTTGCTGATGGCGCCGATGCCGCGCAGGACGAACAGGTTCGCTTCGAGATTGCAGCCCAGCCGCTGGCCAGCGCGCTCGATGCCTACAGCGCCGCCACCGGGCTGGAGGTGTTCTACGACGGCGCACTTGTGGCCGGGCAGCGCTCTCGTTCCGTTCATGGCGTGCTGGAGCCGAAGGCCGCCTTGCGCGAGCTTCTCGCCGGAAGCGGACTGACTGCGCGCAGCACCGGCACCCGCAGTTTCACACTTGTCTCGTTGGCATCCATCCGCGTCGCCGGTGCGATCGATCAATCCTATTTCGCGACGCTTCAGAAGGAGGTGTCGCGCGCCCTGTGCGGCCACGCCGAGACCCGGCCACGCGACGTCGATCAGTTGCTCAAGCTCTGGATTGCGGCGTCCGGCCTGATCGAGCGTGCCCAGCTGTTCGATATCTCGACGAGCGCGCCCGGGAGCGTCGATGTTGCCGGCGTGCTGCACGGATTGTCGCTCAGCGCGCCGCCGGCGGATATGCCGCAGCCGGTCACGATCGCGATCCTCGCTCAGGCCCCCGGCGAGCCGGTCCGGTGCGGCCGTGCCGCCACCGGGCCGAGGTGACGGCCGCGTATGACCCAATCCAATCGCGACCTGCTGCGGCAGTTCTTCGTCCTCGGTTACGATGACCTGCGTGCCAGACTGACCCGGCGGCTGGGATCAGCCGAGCTCGCCAACGATGTACTGCACGACACTTGGCTGCGGCTCGATCGTGCAGCCCCGCCGGGCGAACTGCGCAGCCCGAAAAGCTATCTGATCCAGATGGCCTTCCACGCCGCGCTGTCGCGCTGGAGGGGCGAGAAGCGCATGGTGACCTTGGAGGACGCCAAGGCCGCGATCGGCCTCGTCGACGAAGCCCCCGATCCGGAACGCGCCGCCAATGCCCGGTCCGAACTGGAGGCGCTGAGGCGCGCGCTGGCGGAATTGACGCCGCGCCGGCGCGAGATATTGCTGTTGTCGCGGCTCGACGGCATCGCGCTGCGCGAGGTCGCAGCTCGCCTCGGGATTTCCCAGCGGCTGGTCGAGCTCGAATTGAAACATGCGCTGGCGCATTGCGCGCTGCGGCTTGGTCGCGATGTCATTCAAAGATTCGGTCCGAGGCCGCGAAAAGACTCTGAGGATTGAGGGACCATGGATCGAGTGCGGGCCATTCGCGGGGAAGCGGCGATACGATGAGGAGCACGGACCATCCGGCAGCACTGCTCGACGCGGTCGATCGCGAAGCACAGGGCTGGATGCTTCGCTTCGCCGCGGGCGAGGCCAACGGGGCCGATCTTGAGGCGTTCAAGCAGTGGGCGGCCGCCGATCCGGCGCGCGCAGATGCGTTTGCGCGGGCCTGCCGGGTCTGGGACAGCATCGCGCCCGCGGCGGCAGGGCTCGAGGTTCGGCGCGATCGCGCCCGTATCGCGCCAAGGCCGCAGATGGCGCGGCGCGCTTTCATCGGCGGGGCGCTGGCCGCCTCGACGGCGGCAGCAGCCACTCTCGCCATCCGTCCTCCGCTCGGCCTGTGGCCCTCGGTCTCGGAGCTTGCGGCCGACTACCGGACGGCGACCGGCGAGCAGCGCAACGTTGCGCTCCCCGGCGGCTCGTCGATCGATCTGAACACGCGAACCAGCATCGCCCTGCGGACCGCGGAAGGCGGAACCGAACGCATCGAGCTTCTGGCCGGCGAGGCCGCGGTCACCGCGCGCGACCAGCATCGCGTCGAAGTGCTCGCCGCCGATGCGCGCGCCGTGGCGGAGGGAGCAACGTTCAATATCCGCCTTGCGGGACTTGCGGTCTGCACCACCTGCATTGCCGGCGACATGGAGGTCGCAGCACGGGGACATACGATTCGGCTGCATGCCCAGCAACAGATCATCTATGCCGCGGGAGACATGGGCGCGGTGACCTCGATCGATCCGGCTGCCGTGACGGCATGGCAGGCGGGCGTGCTGGTGTTCCACGCAACGCCGCTGTCGGAGGCGGTCGACGAGATCAACCGCTATCGCCCGGGGCGGATCATCGTGACCAATGCGGCGCTGGGACGCAGGCTGTTCAATGCCCGCTTTCTGATCGCCAATGTCGATGGCGTCGTCGGCCAGATTCAGCAGGTTTTTGGCGCGACGGCCACCAATCTGCCTGGCGGTATCGTCCTGCTGGGATGATCGAGCGTGGCGCCGCGAGCCCGGAAGATGACGGCATCCGGCGATCAGGGGACAGGATTTCTTTTCGGTCGTGATGGGTCTCAGGACTCTCAGGGAGGACCGCAACGTCAGCGCGACGGCTGCGTCCGGTGTCCCGCCTGTGCTCGATGAGAGAAGTCCGCATGCCCGCCAAGCCGAATGCTCGACAGACCAGCCGCTCCGGAATGGTCCGTGAATATCGTGTGACGCAAGGCGCAGCGCAACAGATGTCGACCCGTCGATTGCTGCTGGCTGGCGCAAGCATGTTTGCGCTGATGTTGACCGGGCAGCAGGGCGCGCTCGCGCGGCCGTTCGGCATTGGCTCCGGCGCGGGAACGATGTCGGCGCCGAGCATCGCCAGCGATGCCGCAACTGCCGCGGCTCAGCAGGCGACAGAGGCTGCACGGCAGAGCCAGGGCGCGATGACCCGGGCGACACAGGCGATTCAGGCCCTGCAGGCCGCGCAGGCGGCCGCCCGTGGCGCTGCGGCTGCGAGGCAGAGCTCGACCACGCTGCCCCAGGTGGTGGTACCGAATGGGCTTGCGGCGGGCGGGCTTCAGGTCGCGCCGGGGGCGGTGCCGGGCTCCAATCTGTGGAAGGGCGCCGATCTGCCGGTTCAGTCGGCAGGCGGTGGCCAGACCACTGTCACCGTCAATCAAACCGCGCAGCAGGCGATCCTGAACTGGCAGACCTTCAATGTCGGCAGTCAGACCACCGTCAACTTCAACCAGCAATCCGGCAGCTGGACCGCACTCAACCGCGTGGTCGGCAATGCCGGCCCGAGCCAGATCCTCGGGCGCGTCAACGCACCGGGGCAGGTGCTCGTCATCAATCAGAACGGCATCATCTTCGGCGGCGCCAGCCAGATCAATGTCGGCTCGCTGGTCGCGTCCACCGCCGGGATCACCGATCAGAAGTTCCTCGCCAGCGGACTCTATTCGACCCAGAGCGGTACGGCCTACGTGCCGAGCTTCAGCGGAGCCGGCGGCAAGATCGTGGTGGAAACCGGAGCATTGATCACCACCAGCGCACCGACTTCGGTGACGTCGGGCGGCGGCTTCGTGGCGCTGCTTGGCAGCGGCGTCGACAACGCCGGATCGATCTCGACCCCGAGAGGCCAGGCGCTGCTGGCGGCGGGCGATGACTTTATTCTGCGGCCGGGCCTCGGCACCACCGCCAACCAGGTCTCCACCACCCGCGGCAACGAAGTGGTGCCTGTCATCCGCGCGGGGAGCGCAAGCGGCGCGGTCGGCAATACCGGGCTGGTTCTCGCCCAGCAGGGCGACATCACGCTCGCCGGACATGCGATCACCCAGAACGGCGTGCTGGTGTCGACCACCTCGGTCAATCAGCGCGGCACGATCCATTTGTTGAACTCTGCCTCGGACGCCGGCGGCACGGTCACGCTCATGGCGGGCAGTCTCACCACGGTCCTGCCCGAACTCGACTCGGCGGATACCGCACTGAACTCGCAGCGCGATGCGCTGATCGCAGACTCCGCCACGCAAAATGTCGTTCGCGCAACGCAGAACCTTGGTCAGTTCGACAACCTCTCCCGACTTGCCGATCGCGAGGACCGGTCTCGCGTGGAGATCGTGAGTGGCGGCCTTGTCGATTTCAAAAACGGGTCGCTGACGCTGGCGCCCGGCGGTCAGGTGGCGGTCTCTGCTGGCAAGCGGGTGTTCACCGAGACCGGCGCCGTCATCGACGTATCGGGTGTCCGCGACGTGATGCTTCCGATGTCGGCCAACGCCATCAAGGTCAACATCCAGGGCAATGAGCTGCGCGACTCGCCGCAGAACCGCGACGGTCGGGCGCTCGTCAACAAGAACGTCTGGATCGACGCCCGCGACCTCACTCTGGTGCCCGCCGGCATCGGCGGTTACGCATCCGATCGCTACTACACCGGGGGTGGTCTGCTCGAGGTCGGCGGCTACCTCAACAACACCGGCCACAAGATCGGCGAGTGGGCCGCGGTCGGCGGTGACATCACATTGTCCGCACCGGAGGTGGTTGCCCAGCAGGGGGCCATCTTCAATGTGTCCGGCGGGTCGGTGCGGTACCAGGGCGGATATCTGCCGCAAACCTATCTGCTCGGCCGCGACGGCCGCATCTACAACATCAACGACGCGCCGTCCGATCTGACTTATGCGGCGGTTGCGAACGGCTTTGTGGTCAATCACGCGCACTGGAATGTCGTCGAGGTCTATCTCAGTCCGTTCGGCAGATCGAACATGCGCTGGGAGGATGGCTTCACGGTCGGCCGGGATGCCGGCCGCCTGATCCTGTCGACGCCGACCTCGGTGTTCGAGGCCACCATCCTTGCCGACGTGACCAGCGGGCGACGGCAAATTGCCGCGCGTCCCGCGAACGTCACCGACGGCTACAAGCTGACGCAGAACACGGCTCCGCTGGCGGGTGCGCTGCAGCTCGGACTCTACGATGCACGCGGGCTGGTCAATGCGTCGACGACGGACGTCAGGTTCGGGAACGTTGCGTCGATCTCGGCGGGGCTCGATCCGGGCGCGGCTATTCCGCTCGATCGGGTCAACACCGGCTGGTTCGACGCCGGGATGATCAACGCCTTCGGGCTCGGCGGGCTCAGCGTGGCCGCGAAACAGTCGATCGCCGCCGAGGCGCCGCTGACCTTCGCGCGTGGCGCGCAGGTGGAGTTCATTGCGCCCGTCGTCGACATCAAGGCAGACATCACCGCACGCGCGGGCAGCGTCGGCGTCACCAATATTCTCAAGCCGGAAGCCGCCGCGCTGAAGCCCATCGTATTGACGACGCCCGACGGGCTTGCGCAGCTGACCCTGCATGCCGGCGCGACCATCGACGTGCGGGGATTGTGGACCAACGCGCTCGGCTCGCCGGACGATGCGTCCGGGCTGGCTTTCGTCAACGGCGGCAGCGTCAGCTTCAACTCGACGCAGGGCGTCACGGTGGCGAGCGGCAGCAGGATCGATGTGTCGTCCGGGGCCGCGGTTCTGCAAGACGGCAAGACCAGAGGCGGCAAGGGCGGTGATGTGACCCTGATCGCCGACGACCGGTCAGTCGGTGGTCCCTCGGTCGGCGGGCGTCTGACGCTCGACGGGCAGATCGACGGCTTTGGTGTGAACGGCGGCGGCAAGCTCGTCATCGGCAGCGGTCCGTCGATCGTGATCGGAGGCAAGGCGCTGGCAACCGACGGCGTGCTCGCCGCGGGCGAGAAGGCGCCGGTCCCGCTGCTGCTCGCGGAGCAGATCATCATCCCGGCCGGCGGGCGCGTTCCGTTCAGCTATGACGAGACCATCACCGGTCTTGCGCCGGGAGATTTCGCTCCGATCGCATTGAAGGTGGATGCGAGCAGGGACAACCCGCTGACGGTCGGGCCCAGCGGCTGGACGGTTCCGGCCGGCACGACGTTCTATGATGTCAACTAC
>DASVOL010000571.1:0-1889 GCA_036383375.1 Bradyrhizobium sp.
CGCGTGCCGCAGGCGGTCGGCGACTTTCTCATCTTGCGCGCGGTGCGCGAGAGCAAGGGATTTGCGATTGCGGTCGACGACGACAAGATCACCGCCGCCCTCAACGAGGTCGCGCGCGAGGAGGGACTGCTGTTGTGCCCCGAGGGGGCTGCGACCTATGCCGCCTACAAGCAGAGCCTCGCCGACGGCCGCGTCACCAAGGCCGACCGCGTGATGCTGTTCAATTGCGCGAGCGGCCTGAAATACCCGCTACCGCCGGTGACCCGCGCGCTCGACAGGCACAAGCCGATCGACTTCTCGCAGTTCTGACGCCTCATCCGAAGGGCCATCTTGTCGAAGGGTGGCCCTTCAAAAATGATACGACAAGGATGATTGAGGGGAGCGGGTGATGCGGAAGCTGGTTCTGGCGGTGTTGGCGATGTTGGCGTTCACGGGGAGCGTTTCGGCGGAAACCTGGCCCGCGCACCCGATCACCATCGTCGTGCCGTTCGCCGCCGGCGGTCCGTCGGATGCGATGGCGCGCATCCTCGCCGAGCGCATGAAGCAGTCGCTGGGCGAGGTGGTTCTGATCGAGAACGTGACCGGAGCGGGCGGCTCGCTCGGCGTCGGCCGCGCGGTGCGCGCGGCGCCCGACGGCTACACCGTCTCGTTCGGCCATCTCGGCACCCATGTCGCGAACGGCGCGATCTACAAGCTCGGCTACGATCTCGTCGAAGATCTCGAGCCGGTGGTGCTGCTGCCGAGCAATCCGATGATCATCGTCAGCAAGAACGCCGTGCCGGCGAAGTCGCTGAAGGAACTGCTGGAGTGGCTGAAGTCGCGGCCGGCGCCGCCGACCGCGGGCACCGCCGGCGCCGGCAGCGGCAGCCACATCGCCGGGCTCTATTTCGAGAACGTCTCCGGCATCAAGCTGCAATACGTGCCCTATCGCGGCACCGGGCCGGCGCTGAACGACCTCGTCGCCGGCCAGATCGACATCATCGTCGACCAGACGTCGAACTCGATCAACCAGGTCCGCGCCGGCAACATCCGCGCCTATGCGGTCACCGATTCCAAGCGGGTCGCGAACGCGGCTGAGGTCCCGACCGTCGACGAGGCCGGCCTGCCGGGCTTCCACATGACGCTGTGGTCCGGCCTCTGGGTGCCGAAGGGCACGCCGAAGGATATCGTGGACAAGCTCAACGTCGCGGCGATCCAGGCGATGAACGATCCTGCCGTGAAGAAGCAGCTCGAGAATCTCGGCTTGCAGATGCCGCCAAAGGACCAGCTCAAGCCGGAGGCGCTCGGCGCGTGGCAGAAGGCGGAGATCGCCAAATGGTGGCCGATGATCAAGGCTGCGAACGTGAAGGTGGATTAACGAGCGTTCCACGATCTGGATCAGCGAGCGGCGAATGAAGAATCTTGCTCTTGCATGGCTCGCATCCAGCGCCGCTTTTACAGCCGCCTTCGTTGGCTGGATGACGTACTGGGTCATGTCAGACGGCGCGGCAATGCCGTCCGGGAGCCAGATCCTTCGTCTATCCCTGGTCGCTCTGGGCGGCGCGCTGGTGGTCCAATTCGTTTACGGCGGCCTCGTCTATTTCGTTCTGACGCGGATTGGGCTCTGGAGCATCTGGACAATCGCTTTCGCGTATCTGCTTCCGGTTTATTTTATCGGTTATGGGATCGATACTCAGCGCGAGGCGCGCGGGCTGGTTGCCTGGATGATGTTCGCCTGCCTCGTGGCGGGCGTGTCATGGTATTTCGCGCGTGCGGAGGTTCGCACGCAACCAGGCCAGCTGTAGCAGGCGGCGGCGCTTACTGCGCCGGAGCCGCGTTGCTCTCCTGGGTCACGACCCGCTCGCCGCTTTTCGCCGCCATCGCCGTGCCGGCATCCTCGAATCGCGCCT
>DASVOL010000572.1:0-2957 GCA_036383375.1 Bradyrhizobium sp.
GGCTTGCGGTTCGCCTCGACGCCGAACGGCAGCAGATCCGGCACATCAGTCGGACCGGCGTTTGCCTTGGCGCGCTTGAGGAGTTCGTAGAGGCTGCGCACCACGTCCGGGCGCGATGTCGCAAGCTGCTTGGTCACCACCGCCAGATGATTGACCGGCACGACGCTGTGCCGTGCGTACCACCGCTCAGCCTCTGCGGCCGGATCGGCGAACAGCGGCTTGAGCGCCGGATCGCTCGAGGTCTCGCCCAGCACGGCATCGAGCTCGCCGTCCTTCAGCATCTGGATGATGGTGCTGCCCTTCGGGGCACGTCCGGTGCTGTCGAGATATTCGGCGACATGCGGGTCCTCGAACGTGACCCAATTGATCCGGTCGAGGTTGACGCCATGATCGTTGGCAAGGATGCCGCGCATCCATGCGCCCGTCGTGGTCGTGAATGAGCGGATGCCGACCCGCTTGCCCTCGAGATCGGCGGGCGCGAGCGTGCCGCGGTCGGCACGATAGAGCGCGTGGCCGTGCTGGAAGCGGCCGACCATCGCCGCCGGCAGCAACACCAGCGGCTTGCCGTACGCCTTTGCCATCAGATAGGTCACGATCGCCATCTCGCAGACGTCGAACGCCTGCTCGCGCACCATCGGCTTGAACGCGGCGTTGGTCGGCGTGAATTCGGTGAAGTCGAGATCGAACAGCTCCGAGCGCAGCTCACCGCGCTTCACCGCCTGGACGTGCGGGTGATTGCCAAGCACCGTGCGCAGCCGAAGTTTCTCCATGGCGACGAACTCCGCGGGGGTCAGGTCAGCGCGCGCCCTGGACTCGCGCTTGCGGTCTTGCGCGGCACGGGCGTTGGTTGATCGAGCGGCGCAGCCTGCAGCGCGGCAACGGTCGCGCGCACCAGCTCCTCGATGGCATGGCCGGCGTCGGTTCCGTCGGCGCTGCCGCGCGACAGCCGTGAGACGCGCTCCGGCGTCACCAGCGTGTAGTAGAGCGCGCCGAGCAGGAAGTGGCCGCGCCAGACCAGATCGATGCGCGGAATATGCGGCAGGCTCTCATGGATCGCGTCGATGAAAGCATGGCTGGTGTCGTCGAAGGTCTGCGCGATGATCTTGCGCACGACCTCGTTGCCCTCCGCCGACATGATCGCGCGCAACCGCGTGAACCGCGTTCCGCCGCCGGCGAGATCGCTGCCCGAGGTGAAGGCCGGCAGCACATAGGCGCGCACGATCGCTTCCAGCCGGTCCTGCAAATCGCGCACCCGCCGCGCCGCCGCCAACAGCTCCGAGCGCCGCCGATTCATCGGACCGCAATGCCGCCGATAGATCTCCATCAGCAGGCCGTCCTTGGTCTTGAAGTGATAGGTCACGCTGCCGGGATTGGCGCCGGCGGCCTGCGCGATGTCGCGCACCGAGACGGCGTTGAAGCCGTAGGTCGAGAACAATTCCTCCGCCGCGGCGAGGATCGCCTCGCGCATGTTCGGCTTGCGGGTGATGACCTTGGCGTCGGCCTTCGCGCCGGACTTGGCAGGTTTGCGGACCATATTTGTACTATCGTCCAAATATTCAGGTCGCGTCAACAACGCGGCGCCAAACCCGCATTCAGGTCAGTTTGACGTCAGGCTCGGCACGGCCGCGTGCTGCGGCGTCGAGCAGAAAGGTTTGGCCGTGGCCGGGATCGGCCGCGCACTGGGCCTCGTCCATGTCCTGCCAGGCAGAGGTGACCAGCACGCGGGAAAAATCGCGGCCGACAAAGGCCGGGCAGCTCGACTGCTTCGCCGGCACCTTCAGCGAGCGCAAATGCCGGCCGCCGGGATCGTAGACATCGACGCAGCCACCGCCCCAGCGCGCGTTCCAGATCATTCCATCGGCATCGACGATCGCGCCGTCGAGCCCGCCGGCACCTTGATGTCTGATCAGGTCGACAGGCTCGCCGGTCGGCAATCCCGTCGATGGATCGAGCGGGACGCGATGCAGCACGTTGGTCGCAGTATCGGCGAAATAGCCGACGTCACCTGCGGGCGAAAAGCAGATCGCATTGGGGATCGTGATCCCGGGATAGAGCCGCGTGATGCGGCCGCGATGCAGTGCGTAGATCGCACCGGCGCCGTGCTCGGCCTGACGCCCCATTGTGCCGAGCCAGAAGGTGCCCGACGGATGCACGCGCGCATCGTTGGAGCGCGTCACCGGATTGTCGGCTTCGAGTGCGGCAAACAGTTCCAGCCGGCCGCCGGCGACCTGACGGACGTAAAGCCCATCCTCGGTGAGCATGAGCTGCCGCTCGGCATCGATCCGCGCCAGCGCGCTCGCCATTTTCGGCAGCGCGTGAATGACGGTGCCGCCGCTTGCAAAACGATGCTCGAACAGGCGGCGCTCGCGGATGTCGAACCACCAAGCGGTGTCGGTCGCCGCGTCATAGGTCGGGCCCTCGCCGAGATGACAGCGCTCGGCTGATAGCACCGATGTCGGCACCTGTTCGATCAGCGGCTCGGCGGCACGGTCGGTCATTATGTCACTCACAGGGTCGAGAAGCGATAGATTGCGGTGCGCCGATAGACCTGCCCGGGATCGAGCCGTGCCGACGGGAAGTCGGGCCGGTTCGGCGTATCCGGCCAGGCGTGCGGCTCCAGACACAGCGCATCGGATTGGCGATACAGCCGATCACCCTTGCCGGCGCCCGAGCCGTCAAGGAAATTGCCTGAATAGAACTGCAACCCCGGCTGATCGGTGAACAGCTCCATCACGCGGCCGCTGTGCGGCGCCTCGAGGCGCGCAGCGAGGCGAATGCCTGTCCCCGAGGCCAGACAGAAATTGTGGTCATAGCCACGCCCGAGCCGCAGCTGCTCGTCATTCATCCTGATCCGTGCGCCGATCGCGGTGGGCTTGCGGAAGTCGAACGGCGTGCCACCAACCGGCCGCGGCGGCTCTGGCAACGGGATCGCCGTGGCGTCCACCGCGAGGAAATGA
>DASVOL010000573.1:0-21216 GCA_036383375.1 Bradyrhizobium sp.
GTTTGGCGAGCCGGTCGCAGGCGGCGGCGAGGTCGGGGGTCGTGCTAATCAGATCCATGAACAGTCCATGACGGCTTGACCCCACGCGTTCTGCCGAAAGGGCAGCTATGTCAAGGGTCTTGCAGGGATTTTGGCCCTGCACCGGGTGAGGGACAGGGCATTTTTGAATTGATTGGGCGCGATTCGCGGGCGTTTTCGGCCCGGTTGTGCCGGGAATTCATCGGTCGTCCTGGCCAACCCCATCTTCGGTGTCATCGCCCGGCCTGCGCGCAATTGCGCACATGGATCGGGCATGACGAACATGGGCCGAGCGCCATAGGCGATAGCCCGCGGTCGCCGGGGCGCATGACCAAAATATCGAAAACAACCCCATGCACAGTAGCCGGCGGCCAGCTGCGTTCGGCACGGCAACTTGACACGTCGGGCAAATCAGCGATATTTTTCCATTATTCCGAAATCGTGCGGTGCAACGGCTGGGCTGAGCACCTTCATGATGAAGCGGGCTTGCTCCTGATGCAATCACGCCGGCTGAAGCTTGTCGTTTTCCTGCTGCTGATCTCGCTCAAGGAGCCGGCCATGGCCGAAAATCTTGCGATGAGCCAAGAAATGCGGTCAGAGATCGCCGCCCTTGTCGCTGCGGAAGAAGCAGCATGGAATCGCGGCAGCGCCGAGGCGTTTGCCGACCGAGCGCTGCCCGATATTGTTTTCACCAATATCTTTGGCATGTTCTCAATCGGCAAACCGCCATTTGTCGTCCAACATGAGCGCATCTTCTCGACGATTTACAAGGGCAGTACCAATCACATCCAGATCGAGCACATCGCGCTGATCAAGCCAGACGTTGCGATCGTCGATACATTGACGGTCGTGACGGGTGTGCAGCAAGCTCCCCCAGGCGTCCAGTTCATCGACGGTGCGTTACACACCCGGCTGGAGCAGGTTCTTGTGCGACGGGCGGACGGTTGGTGGATAGCGTCGTTTCACAACGTTGCCGTTAACCCGGCTTTCGCGAGTGGGCCTCCTTCGAGACGGTGATGAGCGATACATCTGCTCGTCGCGTTACGCCGCCAAGAGTATGGACACACAACAAGGAGCCGCCTCCGTGATCGCGACGCCGCCAGGCGCTGCTACCAGCGAGCTGTATCAAATCGCCTCTGATGTCCCGGAGCATCGCCGCGATGCCGTGCTCGAGGACATCAACAGCATCATCGACACGAACTGGCTGGCACAGGAAAGATTCTGGTCGCGCCTGCACTCTCCGTTCAAGCCCGACCACGGCATCGTGCTGCTCCACTGCGGCGGCGAGTGTGTGGCTTACCTGATCGTTCAGCGCCTGGCTGTTGCGGGCACCTCGGTGATCTATCTTTCGGGCACCGCAGTCAGAGACAGCTATCGGGGCCGCGGCTTCTTCAAGCGGATGTTCGATACGGCGATGACGGCGGAGTTCGGTGATCCGGCGGCGCCGGCAGAATTCTGCCTGTGCTGGCGGACGCGAAATCCGGTCATCTACGTCTTGGGTCGCGCGCAATGCCGAAGCGTTGTGCCGGTCATTCCGTCCGGCGTACTCGCGGGCGATCTCGACGAGCTTTGTCTGAGCTTAGCTGCAACCCTGTATCCTCGTCAGGCCATCGAGAGGACGACGATGGCGATGCGGGGCGCCTATGGCGAGCTTCGCTATCGCGACGAGCCGAAGACCCAGACCTCGCCGGACGTCGATCGCTGGTTCGCGCAAACCATTCCCGACAGCGCCGATGCCGTGTTCTGCGCCGGATGGGCGCGCAATCGCTGGTCGCGGCGCTGAGCAGCGACGGCCGTGTGGGGAACGTCGGTGCTGAGACCGGCCGGAGCAGATCTTGGTTTAACCGGTCGCGCCCGGTGAAAAGGTTGGGGTACGTTCACGCGTCATCATGCAGTGACGCATATGTGATCCGGCGCCAAGCCCGCCCGATATCTCTCGTACATCAGTCGGTACGCGGCCTCGATGTGTCTTGCGTACAAGACGGTGTCAAAAAGGGGCGCCGTCGTCCGGTTCTGTGCGAGTGCAGCCTTGATGCCAGCGAGTACATCAGGACAAGTCGCCAGTTGGATTGCGAGCCTTTCGTACTCTTCGGTCGTTTGGGCGATAAGCTTGGGTAATCCAACTGCGCTCAATAAGCTCGCAGCAACTCTGCCGGCAAATGTCTTTCCGGATTGGGTCAGCACCGGCAGACCTGCCCAGAGTGCGTCACTGGCTGTCGTATGACCGTTATACGGCAGCGTATCAAGAAACAGGTCCGCAAGGCGATGTCGCGCCAAGTGTTGCGCAGGCTTCGTTCGTTCGGCAAATATCAACCTAGACGGATCGATCTGACGCGCCTCAGCCTCCTTCCGAAGGTTTTGCATGGCCGTCTGATTGTCTGCCAGCAACCAGAGCACGCTTCCTTCGACGGCCGTTAGAATGCGCATCCAGCACGTGAACGTTGCGGGCAGGATCTTGTAGCTGTTGTTGAAACAACAAAAGACGATTTGCTCTTCCGGCAGTCCCCAATCGCGTCTTGTGATCCCATCGTCCGCAATAAACCGCCTCCGGTCGTTGGGCTGATAGCAATGCGGAAGAGTTACCAACTTCTCCGAATACGCGGCCTGATCGGCGTTGGTCAGGGTAATTGCATCACCGATGATGTAGTCGATATATGGAGCGGCCATGGTTCCCGCGTAGCCGAGGTAGTTCACCTGTATGGGAGCCGGACGATGCGCAAAGACGTTTGTGCGTGCGCCTCTGGTGAAACCATTCAGATCAACGAGAATGTCGATTTCAGCATCCGCAATCATGCGAGCGGTTTCGACATCTGCGTGATCTTCGCATGACAGGAAGTGATCGAAAGAGCCGGCCAACCTCGCGCGCATGTTTGATTGGTCATCCTGGCCCAAAGAATACGCGAAAATCTCGAACCGCGCTCTATCATGCACCTCGAACAGCTCGGCTATCAGGTGAGCTGTCGCATGCTCGCGAAAGTCCGTTGAGACATAGCCGAGGCGGATCTTGTCATGTGGGCCGGTCGCGCGGCTCGACATCGGTGCGGATGCCGGCGGGTGCCTTTTGGTTGTCCACGCTTGAGCGCATGTGAGATGGTCGTCACATGAATCAGTGAGCGAAAGCAAAGCGAAGGGACCGCAACTCGCATGGCCCGACCGGACGGATTCTGTCAGGTGGGCGAGCTCTCCCGTTAAGCCGTTCCAGTTGCAGAGCTTCATCTTCGTATGAAGTCGCACACCCTCAACATCCCCCAAACGCGGGTTAAGAGAAAAGGCTTTATCATAGGCGCCGAACGCATCGTCGTACCGATTGAGGTCGTAGAGCGCATTGCCGCGACCAAAATGGGCCTCTGCGAGCTGCGGTTTGAGCGATAGCGCCTTGTCGTAGGCGGCAATCGCATCCGGGCAACGCCTCACCATCAAAAGCGCGTTGCCTAGATTTGCATAGGTTTCAGCGCATGTTGGGTTCCGCAATATTGCTTCATTGAAGTCCGCGATTGCGTGATCGTGTTCTCCAAGGTCGTTGTATGTCGCCCCTCTGCTGTTCCATATCGCTGCATCTTTCGGATTGAGAGCCAGAGCCTTGTTGAACTTGTCGAGCGCTTGCCTGGGCTTATTCAGGTGCTTTGAGACAATTCCGTAATTGTAGAACGACGCGTATGAGCCCTGATTTATCGCTGTCGCTTTCTCGATGTGCCGCTCAGCTTCTGCAAAGCGTTCTGTGGCCATCAAGGTGACTGTCAGCAAGTTGAGGGCGGCAACGTTGGCTGGATCGGCTTTGACGACGCGGTCGAAGAGGTGCTCGGCCCGGGCGAGGTTTCGACTATTGAGCGCGGCGAGCGCATCTCTGAAGATTTTGGCGACGTCAGTCATCCGATACAGCCTCCGGTAGTGGAGAGTGTGGATGAGGCCTATACGTGTCGATTGATGTCGTCTATCCCTAAAGTTGCATACGCGCTACGCTCGGTGGCGGCGAGCAAACACGGACTTTTTGTGCCGTCTGGCAAATCAGTGATTGGCGATCCGCCCAGCCTCGACCGGCGCGGCGATGCGGCCCGGATTAATCCGGGCTTCGCCGTCGCGAATGCGCGACGGCCATCCAAGGCGTGAGGCCAGCATCGTGAGCTTGTCCCTGACGAGATAATGCGCGGGAGCTTCGAGGAAGCGCCAGACGAACCATGCCAGCGCCACCATGCTTGCCACGACGAGCGCGGTCGAAAACGCGTCCGGCACCGGCGTCATCAGGAGCAGGATCACGTAACCGAGCTGCAGGTGCAGCAAATAAAGCGGATAGGTGATGCCGCCCACGGCCCTCACGACGCTGTCCGGCAGCGGTACCGACTTGATCCGGGTGGCGGCGAACACGATGCCGAGCGAGACGATGCAGATCATGGTCACGACGCGCGGATCGAAGCTGCCATGGGTGTGGACGCCGAGGCGTTCCAGCTTGTGCACGGCCTGGAACGTCGCGGTGCCCATTGCCAGCGTCAGCAGGCTGTAGAGCCTGGTGTCGCGCCGTCCGCGGTAATGCTCATAGATCAAAAGCCCGACGGCAAAGAAGCCGCTGTCGTCGGCCATGAACAGCTTCTCGAACAGTGGAACGTCCAGCGTCAGCTCGTTGGCGAAGGTGATGGCGATCCACGCCAGGATGATGGTGTCGATCTTCCGCGGAAAAATGCCCCAGGCCAGAAACAACGCGACCCAGACGTAGAACACGACCTCGATCACCAGCGACCAGTAGGCGTCGTCCATGTAGGGCTGACCGAGCATCGGCGCCGCGATGAACAGGTTCGCCAGCCATTGGCTCCAGGTCACCTGGAACCAGGTGTGGCCCAGCAGCAGCGTGGTGAGGAAGGTCAGCGTCATGCAGATGACGAAGGTCGGATAGATCCGGCTGAAGCGGGCGATCGCGAAACCGACCGGTGTGCGACCTTCGGCCGAGTAGGCAATGACGAAGCCGGAGATCGCGAAGAACACG
The DNA here is from genome assembly GCA_036383375.1 of Bradyrhizobium sp. Taxonomy (GTDB): domain Bacteria; phylum Pseudomonadota; class Alphaproteobacteria; order Rhizobiales; family Xanthobacteraceae; genus Bradyrhizobium. The sequence goes on from DASVOL010000573.1 coordinate 4,994, forward strand.
GGGACGCCGAGGAAGCCGTATTGCGCGACCGGGGCGAGGTAGGGCAACGCCACCTTCTGGACGCCGTGCGATGCGGTGCCCCAGAAGCCGTAATGGTACAGGATCACGGCCCCGACCGCGGCAAGCCGCAGCAGGTCCAGCACGGGAACCCGGGTCGGATCCGGTTGTTTGGGTACGCTCGGCATACGGCCCGCGATGATGGCGGCGAGGCATGAAGGCGTTGTTAATCCGGCCGGCGAAGGACCGGTCGGCTGTTCACGATTGCAGGAGCGCCGTGGCGATGCCGGCGGCCGCGCTGAGGACGACCACCACGAGCGGCGGCGCGCGCCATGCCGTGAGCAGGACGAAGCCGGCCAGTGCGATGCCAAAATCGAGCGGACGCTGGACGCTGCTGGTCCAGACCGGGGCGTACAGCGCGGCACCGAGGATGCCGACCACGGCGGCGTTGACGCCGCGCATCATAGCCTGCGCTGCCGGCCGCTTGCGAAAACCATCCCAGAACGGCAGCGCCGCGAGCAGGACGAGCAGTCCCGGCAGGAAGATGCCGACGAGGCCAACGAGCGCGCCCGGGATGCCGCCGATCACGGCGCCGAGATAGGCGGCGAAGGTGAACAGCGGGCCCGGCACGGCCTGTGCGGCGCCGTAGCCGGTCAGGAACGCATCGTCGCCGATCCAGCCCGGCGTCACCACGGCTTCGCGCAGCAGCGGCAGCACGACATGGCCGCCGCCGAACACCAGCGCGCCGGAGCGGTAGAAGGCTTCGAACAGGCCGAGGCCGGGCCATGCGCGGGCGAACAGCGGCAACCCGACGAGCAGGGCAAGGAACAGGATCAGCGCGCAGAGGCCGACGCGGCGCGACACCGGCATCGCGATGTGGCTGACGCCGTCGGCTGCTTGCGCTGCCCGGCAGAACCACAGCCCGGCGACGGCACCGAGCACGATGGCGCCGATCTGCGCGATCGACGACGAGCTTGTGAGGATGATGAGCGCCGCGACCGTTGCGATCGACGCACGCTCGCGATCCGGACACAGCGACCGCGCCATGCCCCAGACCGCCTGCGCCACGATCGCCACGGCGACCAGCTTGAGGCCATGCACAAGGCCAGCGCCGGCCGGCCCGCTCAATCCACTGGCGCCGAAGGCAAACAGTACCAGCGCAATCGCCGAGGGCAGCGTGAAGCCGGTCCAGGCCGCCAGCGCGCCCAGATAGCCAGCGCGCATCAGGCCGAGCGAAAAACCGACCTGGCTGCTCGCGGGGCCGGGCAGGAATTGGCAGAGCGCCACCAGATCTGCATAGGCCTGTTCGTCAAGCCAGCGCCGGCGGGTGACGAACTCGTCGCGGAAATAACCGATATGCGCGATGGGACCACCGAAGCAGGTCACGCCGAGCTTGAGGAAAATGAGCAGCACTTCGAGAGGCGAGTGTGCTGAGCTCGCGGTGGATGTCTTGGCGTGGACGTCGGTGTCGTTCAAGCGTCGTCAATTCCTTGGGCTTGTGTCCCGCGTCAGGACTCGTCGGGGCGAGCATAACGGCATTCGATGACGCCTCGGCGCGATATTTTTCGTGACGACCGTCAACCGATCCAGCCGAGCAGGCGGAACCAGACGAGATAGAGCGGCGCCAGCACGACGAAGGAGATCAGGCCGACGACGAGGCACATCTTGACCGCCGCGCTGGTCGGCACGCGCGCCATGCCGGCGGCGACCACGATCGGTGCGGCCTGATACGGCAACAGCGGCGTTGCGTAGGCGAACACCTGCGACATCAGCACGGTGGGAAGGCTGAGGCCGGTGTGCGCGGCAAGCGAGGCCGCAAGCGGCGTGAACACCGCGGGGACGCCGTTGGCAGTGACGACGAAATTCAAGAGGCTGGCGAGCCCGATCATCGAGGCGAAATCCGTCGCCGGCCGCGCCGGATCGAGCGGCAAAAGCGGAATGATGAGATCGCCGATCGAGGTGCCGAGCCCGGACCATGCGACCACGGCGGCGAGCCCGAGAATGCCGCCGAGATAGATGCAGGTGCGCACATTGACGCCGGCGGCGAATTCCTCACCGTTGAGGAAGCCGACGCGCGGCAGCAGGCAAAGGCATGCGGAGACCAGTCCGACCCAGGCCGGGCGGATGCCGTGCAGAGAGTCGGTCATCCAGAACGCGAGCGTCGCCAGCAGGATGATCGATAGTCGCCATTCGGCCGCGCTCATCGGAGTTGCTTCGGCGTTGCCCTCGATCGGCCTGGGCGATGCCGGAAACAGCCACACCAGACACCCGATCAGCACGATGCCCTTGAGGATGCCGATCACAGGTGCATGCAGCACGAGATACGGCATGTAGTCGAAATGCACGCCGTAAGCACGCTCGGCGGCGCCGGTCATGATCAGGTTCGGCACGTTCGCCGGCAGGATCGAGGCCGAGAGCTGATAGGTGCCGAAGCCGACGGCGAGTGCGAGCGCGGCGCGGCCTGGCGATCCCTCCGCCAAGCCGGCGCGATCGGCCAGCGCCAGGATGATCGGCATCAAGAGCGCGATGCGGCCCATGTTCGAGGGCATCACGAAGGCGAGCGCATAGGTGAGCGCGATGACGCCTGCCACCATCCGAAACCAGGAGCCATTGAGATGGTCCGCGAGCAGCCGGGCGATCCGGTCGGCGAGCCCGACCTTGCGGATCGCAGTGCCGATGACGAAGCCGCCGAGCACCAGCCAGAACGCTTCCGACTGGAAGCCGGAGAACAGCACCTCCGGCGGCGCTGCGTGGAACACGGCCACCGCGGCGAAGAACAACAGCGCGGTGAGAAATTCCGGCAGCAGGCTGGTGGCCCAGAGCAGGATGGCGATCGCGGCAAACCATCCGGGATGGATCAGCGACGAGGCGGTCTCGGTCATGTCGGGGAATCAGGGGAACGAGGGCAGGATGGCGCGACCATAGCACCGCGCAACCCGGCTGCATGGCCGCGATCGGGCAAGGCTGACGTGTCGGGATGGCGGGACGAACCGCGCGCGGGTGAAGTCCGCGTCGCGAGCGATGCGGCGTTACGCGAAACGCCGGTGGCAGACGGCTTCGATCCGGTTGCCGTCGGGGTCGCGCAGAAAGGCCCCGTAGTAGTGGGGATGATATTCGGGACGCAGGCCCGGCGCGCCGTCGTCCGATCCTCCTGCCGAAAGCCCGGCGCGCCAGAAGGCGTCAACCTGCTCGCGGCGTTGCGCCTTGAAGCACCAATGCCGCCCGTATGCTTCGTCGGGCACCGGTCCGGGGCGGATCAGCAAATAGGTCAGGTCCGGATGATCGGCGTCACAGCGCTCGCCGTAGCTGATCCACGTGTCGCCGCTGCTCATCTTGGTGACGGCGAGCGCGGCCATCACGGCGTCGTAGAAGGGCTCGGCGGCGCGTATGTCGGATACGGTGATGGAGACGTGGTCCAACATGAGCGATCCCCTGCATTGACGACGACAGCCCGAGCAGGGCGCCAGTTGACCGCATGCCGATGCGCGCGCCGCGTCGGACGCGCTACTCGTAGCGCATGTTCTTCGACGGCCGCCGCGCCGCCGGCATCGCCAGCACGACGAGACACAGCGCGATCATCGCCAGTCCCATGAATTCGAATGCAAATGCGTCCACGGGCCATTCTCCCCCATTAGAAACAGTTAGACTTGTTGGGGGAGCGTTGACGCGCTGTTAAGCCTTATGGTTACCGCCGCGAGGCTCACGGCATGGTGGAGGGTGAGTTAACGCTCACGTGGCGGCGAGTTGAGTTGCGTAGGATGGGTAGAGCGAAGCGAAACCCATCATTCCGTCCGCGTGTGGGATCGATGGGTTTCGCTGCGCTCTACCCATCCTACGGTGCAGTGGTGCGGCGCTACGCCACGAGCTTCGGCAGCGCGGCTGCGAGCGTGTCGACCGCGAGCCGGACCTTCAGCGGCAGTCGCGGCGTCGGCAGCCACAGCGCGTGGCAATCGTAGGGAAGCTCACCCTCGTTGCCGAGCACGCGGACCAGCGTGCCGTTGTCGAGACGCTCGCGCACCAGCCAGGAGGGCAGCCACGCCAGCCCCATGCCGCGTGCCGCAGCGTCGGCGATGGCTTCGAGATCGTCGAGCCTGAGCCGCCCGGCGGGCCAGACCTCGCGCGGCTTCTGGCCGTCACGCGGAAACAGCCACGGGCGCGCGCGTCCCAGACGGCGATAAGCGAGCGCCTGGTGCTGGCCGAGCTCGTCGAGCGTGCGCGGCTTGCCGTGCGCCTTCAGATACGCGCGCGAGCCGCACACCACCATGCGCTGGCGCGCGATGCGCCGCGCGATCACGCCGGATTGCTCGTCGAGATCGCCGGTCCTGATCGCAAGGTCGTAGCCGCCCTCCATCAGATCGGCGACGGGATCGCCGAACGACAGATCGAGCTCCAGCGCCGGATATTTCTGCGCCAGTTTGAGCAGCAGCGGCGCCACGCAGTGTCGGCCGAGCAGCGCCGGCATCGTCACCTTGAGCCGGCCGCTCGGTTCGGACAGTTGATCGGCCGCAAGCGCGTCGGCGGCATCGGCTTCCGCGAGCACCGCGCGGCAGCGCTCGTAATAGGCCTGCCCGAACTCGGTCAGGCTCTGACGCCGCGTGGTGCGGTGGATCAGGCGAACGCCGAGCCGCTCCTCGAGGAAGCGGACATGCTTGCCGACCATCGGGCCGGACATCTCGAGCGCCTCGGCGGCGGCCGCGAACGAGCCGAGATCGACCGCCCTGAGAAACACGGCCATGCTGGTGAGGCGGTCCATCATTCGAAACCCTCAGTTTTGACTGTTCAGTCTGCGGGACGATTTATCCGCTGAATTGGCCTTGGCATAGCTCATTCAACTGAACTGTTTTGCAATTCAACTGCTTTGGAGTGTTGCCGATGGCTCGCGTGGTTCGTTTTCATCAACATGGTGGTCCCGAGGTGCTGCGCATCGAGGACGTGGCAATCGCGCCGCCGGCGCGCGGCGAGGTCCGGATCCGGATCAAGGCGCTCGGACTGAATCGCGCCGAGGCCCTGATGCGCACGGGGACCTATATCGAGACGCCGGCGCTGCCGTCCGGCCTCGGCCTCGAGGCCGCCGGCATCGTCGAAGCCGTCGGCGAGGGGGTTGGTGGTTTCGCGCTGGGGGATGCCGTCAGCATCGTGCCGCCGATCTCGATGGCGCGCTGGCCGGCCTATGGCGAGCTCGCGACGTTCCCGGCCGAGTTGGTCGTCAAGCATCCGCCAGAGCTGGGTTTTCCGGAGGCCGCGGCGGTGTGGATGCAATACCTCACGGCCTACGGCGCCTTGATTGATATTGCGAAGCTTGCGCGCAGCGAGTTCGTCGTCATCACGGCAGCGTCGAGCAGCGTCGGGCTCGCCGCAATCCAGATCGCAAATCGCGTTGGCGCGATCCCGATCGCGGTGACGCGGACCTCGGCCAAGGCGCAGGCCCTGCGCGATGCCGGCGCTGCGCATGTGATCGCGTCCGCGGAGGAAGACCTGCAATCGAGGCTGGAGCAGATCGCAGGCCCGAACGGCGTTCGCGTGGTGCTCGATCCGGTCGGTGGCCCCGTGTTCATGCCGCTGACGTCAGCGATGGCGCATGGCGGCGTCCTGATCGAGTATGGCGGGCTCAGCCCGGAGCCGACGCCGTTTCCGCTGTTCACCGTGCTGAGCAAGAGCCTGATCCTGCGCGGCTACCGCGTGCACGAAATTGTCCAGGATCCCGCCCGGCTTGCGGTGGCGAAGGCGTTCATCCTCGATGGGCTAGCGGACGGCGCATTGAAGCCGATCATCGCCAGGACGTTTCCGTTCGAGGAGATCGTCGCGGCGCACCGGTACCTGGAGTCGAACGTGCAGTTCGGGAAGATCGTCGTGACGGTGTGAATGGGTAGGATGGGTAGAGCGAAGCGAAACCCATCGTCGGTTCCGCTGGCGAGATTGATGGGTTTCGCTGCGCTCTACCCATCCTACAATCTGGGGTCACGTCCCGCAGAACGTCTGCGTCACCATCTGCTCGGGCAGCGGCGGATCGGCGTAGGCCGCGAATTGCGGCTGGTCGTCGTAGGGCTTGGCCAGCACCGTCAGCAGCTCCTCGAACGGCGCGTAGTCGTCGCTGTTGACGGCGGCCGCAATCACCGCCTCGATGCGGTGATTGCGTGGGATGAAGGCCGGGTTGACGGCATCCATCGCGGCCTTGCGCTCGGCCGGCGTCTGCGGTTCGAGCGCGAGGCGGGCGCGCCAGCGGACGGCCCATTCGTCGAATGCGGCGGGATCGGTGAACTGCGCGCGGGCGTCGGCAGCGTCGCCGCTCGCTGCTTCGCCGAGATGGCGGAAGGTCAGCGTGAAGTCGGCTGCGTTCTTCGCCATCGCGTCGAGCAGGTCCTGGATCAGCGCCTCGTCGCCGTCGCGCGCGGTGAACAGGCCGACCTTGGCGCGCAGCCCGGCCTGATAGGCCGCGGTGAATTTCTCCGGGAATTCGCCGAGGATCACTTGCGCTTGCTCGATGGCCTTTTCCTGCTCGCCGTCGAACAGCGGCAGCAGACACTCGGCGAGCCGGGTCAGATTCCACAGCGCGATGCGCGGCTGGTTGGCGTAGGCGTAGCGCCCCATCTCGTCGATCGAGGAGAACACCTGCGCCGGATTGTAGGCGTCGAGGAAGGCGCAAGGGCCGTAGTCGATGGTCTCGCCCGAGATCGAGGAGTTGTCGGTGTTCATCACACCGTGGATGAAGCCGACCAAGAGCCAGCGCGCGACCAGCGCGGCCTGCCGCCCAACGACGCCGGCAAGCAGCGCGTGATAGGGCTGGGCGACATCCGTCAGCTCCGGATAGTGCCTCGCGATGACATGGTCGGCGAGGGCACGCACGCCGTCGGTGTCGCCGCGAGCGGCAAAGAACTGGAAGGTGCCGACGCGGATGTGGCTCGCGGCGACGCGGGTCAGCACCGCGCCGGGCAATGCCGTCTCGCGCATCACGGGCTCGCCGGTCACGACCGCGGCCAGCGAGCGGGTGGTCGGGATGCCCAAGGCGAACATCGCCTCGCTGACGATGTATTCGCGCAGCACCGGGCCGAGCGCGGCGCGGCCATCGCCGCGACGGGAGAACGGGGTAGGGCCCGATCCCTTGAGCTGGATGTCGCGGCGGACGCCGTCCCTGTCGATGACCTCGCCGAGCAGGATGGCGCGGCCGTCGCCGAGCTGGGGAACGAAATGCCCGAACTGGTGGCCGGCATAGGCCATGGCGATCGGGTCGGCGCCGTCGGGCAGCCGCTTGCCGGCGAGGATTTCGGCGCCCTCCGCCGTCGACAGCAGGTCCGGATCCAGCCCGAGCTGGACTGCGAGCGGCCGGTTCAGCTTGATCAGCCGGGGGGCGGCCACCGGGGTCGGGGCGACGCGGGCGAAAAAGTTCGCCGGCAGCGCCGAATAGGTGTTCTGGAACGGGAAATGGATGGTCATATCGTGAAGATAGGCCTGCGGGCCGAATAGGCAAACACCAGGTGCCGGATCGTCGGAAAATCTGCGGTTTCGGGGCAAAACCGGGCGTTCCCTTGGTTGCCGCACCCGGCCTCGTCGGGTAAACCCTCCGCAACTTCGGACAGGGCATTTTGGCCCTGTCGCGATTCGACCCTCCGACATCAGTTTTGGAACGAATATGCATCGCTACCGGTCACACACATGCGGCGCGCTCCGAGAGAGCGATATCGACCAGACGGCCAGGCTGTCAGGCTGGGTCCACCGTGTCCGGGACCATGGCGGCGTGCTGTTCGTCGATCTGCGCGACCATTACGGCATCACCCAGTGCGTGGCCGATCCGGACTCGCCGGCGTTCGCCGAGGTCGAGAAGTTCCGCTCGGAGTGGGTGGTGCGGATCGACGGCAAGGTGCGCCGCCGTCCCGCCGGCACCGACAATCCGGAATTGCCGACCGGCATGATCGAGGTCTACATCAAGGAGATCGAGGTGCTTGGCCCGGCGGCCGAGCTGCCGCTGCCGGTGTTCGGCGAGCAGGAATATCCCGAGGATATCAGGCTCAAGTATCGCTTCCTCGACCTGCGTCGCGAGAAGCTGCACCAGAACATCATGACCCGCGGCGCTGTGGTCGATTCCATGCGCAAGCGGATGAAGGAGCAGGGCTTCTTCGAATTCCAGACCCCGATCCTGACGGCGTCTTCGCCGGAAGGCGCGCGCGATTTCGTGGTGCCTTCGCGGATTCATCCCGGCAAGTTCTACGCGCTGCCGCAGGCGCCGCAGCAGTACAAGCAGCTGCTGATGATGTCGGGCTTCGACCGCTACTTCCAGATCGCGCCGTGCTTCCGCGACGAGGATCCGCGCGCCGACCGTCTGCCGGAGTTCTACCAGCTCGACGTCGAGATGAGCTTCGTCACCCAGGACGACGTGTTCGCGGCGATGGAGCCCGTCATCACCGGCGTGTTCGAGGATTTTGCCAACGGCAAGCCGGTGACCAAGAACTGGCCGCGCATTCCGTTCGCCGAGGCACTTAAGAAGTACGGCTCAGACAAGCCGGATCTGCGTAACCCTATCATCATGCAGGACGCGTCCGAGCACTTCCGCGGCTCCGGCTTCAAGGTGTTCGCGCGGATGCTGGAAGACCCGAAGAACCAGGTCTGGGCGATCCCCGGCACCGGCGGCGGCAGCCGCGCGTTCTGCGACCGCATGAACTCCTGGGCGCAGGGCGAGGGCCAACCCGGCCTCGGCTACATCATGTGGCGCGAGGGCGGCGAGGGCGCAGGTCCGCTCGCCAACAACATCGGCCCGGAACGCACTGCCGCGATCCGCGACCAGCTCGGTCTCAAGGAGGGCGATGCTGCATTCTTCGTCGCCGGCGACCCGGAGAAGTTCTGGAAGTTCGCAGGCCTCGCGCGCACCAAGCTCGGCGAGGAACTGAACCTGATCGACAAGGACCGGTTCGAGTTCGCCTGGATCGTCGACTTCCCGATGTACGAGTATGACGAGGAGAACAAGAAGGTCGACTTCTCGCACAACCCGTTCTCGATGCCGCAAGGTGGCCTGGAGGCGCTGCAGTCGCAGGACCCGCTGACCATCAAGGCGTTCCAGTACGACATCGCCTGCAACGGTTACGAGATGGCGTCAGGCGGCATCCGTAACCACAAGCCGGAAGCGATGGTGAAGGCGTTCGAGATCGCAGGCTACGGCGAGCAGGAGGTCATCGACCGTTTCGGCGGCATGTACCGCGCGTTCCAGTACGGCGCGCCGCCGCATGGCGGCATGGCGGCCGGTCTCGAGCGCATTGTGATGCTGTTGTGCGGCACCAACAATCTGCGCGAGGTCTCGCTGTTCCCGATGAATCAGCAGTACGTTGACCTGTTGATGGGCGCGCCGTCGGAACCGACGCCGAAGCAGCTCAAGGAGCTGCACATCAAGACCAACCCGCCGGCGAAGAGCTAGCCTGTGAAGTTACCTCGCCCCGCGCTTGCGGGGAGAGGTCGGCGCGAAGCGCCGGGTGAGGGGCTTCTTTCCGCGTAAACTCGTCTTCCTGAATTTGCGGAAGCAGCCCCTCACCCTGACCCTCTCCCCGTAAGAACGGGGAGAGGGAAAAAACAGGCGAGCGCGTCACAACCCCGTCGAGGCCTCGATCTTGAATTGCGCCAGCGCCGACGGCGGATCGGTCTTGAGCAATTGCATCAGCTGAAGCGCCGGCGCTTTCGCGCGTGGCGTCAGCTTGATGACCAGCGTCTGTCCGGGCGTCTCGATGAACTGGCTGATGGCGGTGACGAGGGCCGAGACATCGGCACTGCCTCCGCTCACCGCATCGCCCTGCGCCTTGATGGTGCTGAGGACGGCATTGCGCGCCTCGTCGCGGCTGACATTCCGGGTGCGCGCGTACTGGGCGATGGCGAGATCGATGACGCCGAGGTCGTGGACGGTCAGCTCGATCGTGCCGGCCTCGATCTGCGCGGCCGCGCCCAGGGATTCGGCGGCGCTGGTCGAGAAGGCCTCGCGCGGCACATTGCCGAGCGTGATCTTCGCCGACGCATTGAGGAGGCCTGCCATATCGAGCTTGACCGGCGCCAGCGCGAATGAGCGTGCCGTTTCGGTCCAGACGGCGCCGAGATCGGCATCGACCGCCATCCGGTCGATCCCGGCGGCGACGAGCGCCTGTTGCCGCGGATCGGTTGCATCCAGTGGCGCTGCCATCTTCGCGACCATCCGCAGCTTGCTCGGGATCGATCCGACGAACTGGCCCCAATCGAGGCTGAGGACGTCGATATTGACCGGCTTGCCGGTGGCCTTGTAGGGCGAGGTGACGCCCTTGACCTCGACGCCCTCGATCAGCGGAATCAGCGCCAACGCCTGTTCAGGCGACGGCTTCTGTCCGGCGAACTGTGCCGACAGCCGCATGAGGCTCGCGACATCGAGCGACTTCAGCGCGAAACGTCCGACCTTGAAGGGGCCGTTCTGGGCATCGCCATCAAGTCCCTCGACCGCAAGCTCGCCGATCTTGCCGTGTTCGAAGTTGAACCGCATCGAGGCAAGCTTGAGCGGCCCTTTCGGCGTCTCGACCGAGAGCCCATGCAGCTCGGCATTTCCGATGCCGGCACCCGAATAGATGCCGGCGACTTTCTCCAGCAGTTCGCGCGCCTGGGCCGGAGACGGCGGCGGACTGCCTGGTGGCGGGACCATTGCCAGCAGCGCCGGCAATTGCATCTTTGCCGGGTTGACCCTGACGTCGTCGATGGTCATGCCATCGATCCGCATGTTGAGGTTAGGCGTGGTCGTCGTGGTGATCACGTAGGGTCCGGCGGAAACGTGCCCCTGAACCCGGTACTCCCGGTCGTCGCTGGCCTTGGCCGGATCGAATATCGCCGCCATCGCGCCGACGTCGATATCGGTCGCGACCATATTCGCGAGATCGCCGGTCGTCTTGATCGCCTTGCCCGCCGCCTGCGAGTTGATCGTGAACGCAACCTTGTCGATCTTGTTGGTGCCGATCTTTCCGTTCTTCATGTTTTCGATGGCAAGGCCCGAATAGGCGAATTCGCCGCCGGCGCCGTCTCCGACATGTGCGGCGGCGCTGAAGGTCATCGTTCCGGTCAAGGTGGGCGCGGTCACCGAGGAGGCGTTGATGCTCGCAAGCTGGGTGAATGCGAACCGGTACAGCTCGAAGATCGACGACGAGGCCGGAAGCTGGGGCAGGCTGGCCGGACCGGAATAGTCCTTCACCGTGATCTGCGGCGCCTTGTAGGTCAGGACGGCGATGGTCGGCGTCGGCCCCGTCGCGCCGATCTCGACATCATTGAATGCAATATTGTCAGCGGAGATCCGGCCCGCGTCGGGTTGACCGAGGCCTGTCATGGTGAGGTTGGCAATCCTGACATTGACCGGGGGTTGCGTCCCCGACTCGGTGGCAATGTCCGAAATCGTCAGGGTGCGGCTTCTGGTGTCGAACGCGATCTTGCCGTGGCTCGCCTTGGCGCCGGCGGCGCGGACCTGCTCGAAGGCGGCCTCGACGTCGTGCGTGACCCGGCGCTGGACATAGAAGTCGAAGCCGAAGTAACCGCCGGCCGCGATGACTGCGACGGCGACCAGGCCGAGCAGAATTTTCTTCATTCGGTCAACTCCGGATCATCAAGGGAAAAAAATTGCCAATCGGCGGTCGGAAGGTGCAGCATCGGTGAACGGGCCCGCCCGGGCCTGTTGACGGGGATAGTATCCGATGTTGCATCCAAGCGGCTGGACATGCTTCACATCCAGCTCGATTTGCCGGACAACTGACTTTTGCCTGGATTAGCACAGAAACAAGAAATTTGGGCCGGAAACGCGGGGAGCACGCATGTCGTCATCGTCTGAAGAACTCCATAACGCCGCGCTCGCCTATCACCGGCTGCCGCGGCCCGGCAAGCTCGAGATCCAGGCGATCAAGCCGCTCGCCAACCAGCGCGACCTGGCCCTGGCCTATTCGCCGGGCGTCGCCGCGGCCTGCACCGAGATTGCCAATAATCCCGCCGAGGCGGCGACGCTGACCGCCCGCGCCAATCTGGTGGCGGTGGTCTCGAACGGCACGGCCGTGCTCGGGCTCGGCAATATCGGCCCGCTGGCCTCCAAGCCCGTCATGGAAGGCAAGGCGGTGCTGTTCAAGAAATTCGCCGGCATCGACGTGTTCGACATCGAGATCAACGCCAACACGATCGAGCGCGTGGTGGAGACCGTCGCGGCGCTGGAGCCGACCTTCGGCGGCATCAATCTGGAGGACATCCGCGGGCCGGAGTGCTTCGAGATCGAGACCCAGCTCAAGGAGCGCATGAAGATCCCGGTGTTCCACGACGATCAGCATGGCACCGCCATCATCGTTGCGGCCGCGATCGTCAATGGGCTGCTTCTGAACGGCAAGCAACTGTCCGACGTGAAGATCGTCTGCTCGGGTGCGGGTGCTGCCGCGATCGCGACCCTCAACCTTCTGGTCTCGATGGGTGTGCAGCGCAAGAACATCTTCGTCTGCGACATCGACGGTGTGGTCTATGAGGGCCGCAACACCACGATGGACCGCTGGAAGGCGGTCTATACCCAGAAGACCGATGCGCGCGTGCTCGCCGACGTCATTCCGGGTGCGGACATCTTCATCGGGCTGTCGGCGCCGGGCGTGCTGAAACCTGAAATGGTCAAGCAGATGGGCGACAAGCCGCTGGTGATGGCGCTTGCCAATCCGGTGCCGGAGATCATGCCGGAAGAGGCGCGCGCGGCGCGTCCCGACGCGATGATCTGCACCGGCCGGTCGGACTATCCGAACCAGGTCAACAACGTGCTGTGCTTCCCCTTCATCTTCCGCGGCGCGCTCGACGTCGGCGCCACCGCGATCAACGAGGCGATGAAGCACGCCGCGGTCGATGCGATCGCGCAGCTTGCGCGCGATCCGCCGTCCGATGCGGTGGCTCATGGTTTCGAGACCGGCGAGACGCAGGGGTTCGGTCCGGGCTCGCTGATCCCGAGCCCGTTCGATCCGCGCCTGATCCTGCGCATCGCACCGGCCGTCGCCAAGGCGGCGATCGAGTCCGGCGTCGCGACCCGGCCGATCGCCAATTTCGACGAATATGCAGCCAGCCTCGAACGCTTCGCGTTCCGCTCCGGCCTCACCATGAAGCCGGTGTTCGCCAAGGCGAAGACCCAGCCCGTGCGCGTGATCTACGCCGAGGGCGAGGATGAGCGCGTGCTGCGCGCGACCCAGGTGGTGCTCGAGGAAAAGCTGGCGCGGCCGATTCTGGTCGGCCGTCCGTCCGTGGTCGAGACCAGGATCAAGCGCTTCGGCCTGTCGATCAAGGCCGGCCGCGACTTCGACCTGGTCAATCCCGAGGACGATCCGCGCTACCGCTCCTATGTGCAGTCTTACATCGACGTCGCCGGCCGGCGCGGTGTGACGCCCGAAGGCGCGCGGACGGTGGTCCGCACCAACAACACGGTCATCGCTGCGCTCGCGGTATCGCGCGGCGAGGCCGACGCGATGCTGTGCGGCGTCGAGGGCCGCTACATGAGCCACCTGCGTCATGTCCGCGAGATCATCGGCTTCCTGCCGGGGGTCAGCGACTACGCCGCGCTGGCGCTGATGATCACCTCCACCGGCGCGCATTTCCTCGCCGACACCCAGGTGCGGCCGAACCCGAGTGCGGAGGAACTGGCGGAAGTCGCCTCGCTCGCGGCGATCCATGTCCAGCGCTTCGCCTTCAAGCCGAAGGTCGCCTTCGTGTCACATTCCGACTTCGGCAGCTATGATACGGACTCCTCGCGCAAGATGCGGCGAGCCACCCAGCTCCTGAAGGACAAGCATCCGGAGATCGAGGCCGACGGCGAAATGCAGGGCGACACCGCGCTGTCGGCCGTTGCCCGGCGCATGGTGCTGCCGCAATCGCGGCTGGAAGGCGAGGCCAACATCCTGATCATGCCGAACCTCGACGCCGCCAACATCGCCTACCAGATGATCAAGTCGCTGGCCAACGCGTTGCCGGTGGGGCCGATCCTGATCGGTCCGGCGCGACCGGCGCACATCCTCACCCCCGGCGTGACGGCGCGCGGCATCCTCAACATGACTGCGGTTGCCGCGGTCGAGGCCCAGGAGCGCGCCGGCCGCGCGCAGCCGACGCTGTTCGGGTGAACGAGCGACGTCGGACGGATTCGATTTGATCGAAGCAGGCGGGGCGGCCATACTCGCTCCGCCTGCTTCGTCCGATTTCTGCCATCCAGTGAGGCCGACCCATGCCAGCGTTCATCACCTTCGGACGGATTCTGTTCGCCGTGCTGTTCCTCTATTCGGGGGCGAGCAAGCTGTTCGGCATCCAGGCAACGGCGGATCTGCTCACGGCCAAGGTGACAATCCCGGCCATCGCAGCGCCCTATACGCAGCAGATCGAGACCTTCGTCGGCATGCCGTTCATGCAGCTCTTGGCGATCACGGTCGGCGGCTTCGAGATCATCGCAGGGCTGATGATCGCGGTGAACGTGTTGGCGCGGTTCTTCGCGATCCTGCTGATTATCTTCGTGTGCTTCACGACTTTCTACTTCCATGATTTCTGGAATCAGCCGGCGCCCGACAACGCCAAGACCCTGATCGACGCGCTGAAGAACCTGTCGCTGATCGGCGCGCTGTTCATCATCGCCGGCTACGGCCGCGGCCCGCGCCGCGACGACCCGGCGTACGGGGATGTGTAGGGCGGCAGCGTAGCTGCGTAGGATGGGTAGAGCGAAGCGAAACCCATCATCGTGCCGCAAGTTAGAAGTGATGGGTTTCGCTTCGCTCTACCCATCCTACGGGCATCGTCGCTTTCAACTCACCCGCCGCCAAGGCGTGACGCTGACATTCTGCGCGGCATCGATCAGTTGCGGCTGGCCGGCGTGAAGGCCGTACGCCGACAGCACCTGCTGCGGGGTGCGGGCAGGGACGCCGGGAAAGCACGGCTCGCCGTCGGGGATGCGCACCTTTGGTGCGACCGAGAGCCAGAACGTATCGTAGCGGTCCATGAACATGCCGAACACGCCGGGGCCGCCGATGATTGCGACCATGCCCGAGCTCACGCCGGCCTCGCGGCTCGCGGTCTCGAACGGGCAGCCGGCAGGATTCCACAACAGCGCCTTCGGATTGTCCGGGTCGGGTGCGAGCGCCGCGACCTTGCCGGTCAGGATCAGGCGCTGCCGTTTCGGTGCGTTCGGCTGTTCTTCCTGGGAGTGGCGGCCATGCACCACAAGATCGGCGCGGTCGAGGGCAGCGGTGAAGAACCGCTTGTCACCCTCGATCTTGAGATCGTCGGGCATCACATTCCGCGCGTTCGCCAACCGGCCATCGGCGGAGACGATGACGAAACCTTCGATACGCAACCCAGACACTGGAAATATCGCCGGCGCGTTTACTGATCGACGGTCGTGACGACGCTGTTTACCGGCCGCGAGCTCACCGTCGGCAGCTTGACGTCCTTGGCGAGCTCCTGTTCGTACTGCGGCAGCACGGTCGCCGGGGATTTGGCGCGCATCGCGACCACCTTGTAGCCGCCGGCCTTGAGCTGCGTCAGCAGCGTCGGCAACGCTTCCGCGGTGTGCTTCTGGAAGTCGTGCATCAGGATGATGCCCTTGCCGAGCTTGGCGAGCTTCTTCATCACGGTGTCGATCACCTGTTGCGAGTTCTTCGACTTGAAGTCGAAGGAGTCGAGATCGCAGGAGAAGATCGCGATGTTGCGGTTGCCGAGATAGGTGACCATCTCGGGCGGATGCTGCAGCGCCGGGAAACGGAAGAACGGCGAGGGCGAGGTCTCGAGCGCCCACTTGACCGCAGCCAGGCCGCGCTCGATCTCGTCCTTCTTCTGATCCTCGGTCAGCTTCTTGTTGTTCAGATTCTCATGCGACCAGGTGTGCGAGCCCACGGTGTGGCCGGCGGCATAGACCTGGCGCAGGATTTCGGGGTGATAGGTGGCGTGCTTGCCGATCGGGAAGAAGATGCCGGTGGTGCATTCATCCGCGAGCGCCTTCAGCACCGCCGGCGTGTTGGCTGGCCACGGACCGTCGTCGAAGGTCAGCACCACTTCATGATCGCGCAGGAAGTCGAGCTGCTTGAAATGCTCGAAGCCGAAGCCTGGACCGCCTGTCGTGTCGATCTCGACGGTGCGGGCAACGCCGAGCGCGTTGGGATTGTTGCAGGCGGCGCGGGCGGGCTGCGGCGCTTGCTTCGGCGGTACTTGAGCGGCCGCTGCGGTTGGCGCAGGCGCCGGAGCTGCGGCCGCTGGTGCGGCCGCCGGCG
>DASVOL010000574.1:0-3833 GCA_036383375.1 Bradyrhizobium sp.
CGCGCCGGCGATTGCATCGCCTGCCACACGGCGCGCGAAGGCAAGACCTTCGCCGGCGGCCTTCCGATGAAGACGCCGTTCGGCACGCTCTACACCTCGAACATCACGCCCGATCCGCAGACCGGGATCGGCACGTGGACGTCGGATCAGTTCTACCAGATGATGCATAATGGCCGCTTCCCCGATGGCGGCCTGGTCTATCCAGCGATGCCGTTCGCGTCCTATACCCAGGTGACGCGCGAGGACAGCGACGCGATCTACGCCTACCTGCGCACCGTGGCGCCGGTCAGGCAGCTCAACAAGCCGCATGATCTGACATTCCCGTTCAACAACCGCTCGCTGATCATCGGTTGGCGCACGCTGTTCTTCAGGGAAGGCGAGTTCAAGCCGGATCCCGGTAAGTCCGCCGAGTGGAACCGGGGCGCCTATCTCGTCGAAGGGCTCGGCCATTGCGGCATGTGCCATACTCCGATCAACGCGCTCGGCGGCAGCAAGCAGTCGCAGGCCTTCGAGGGCGGCCTGATCCCGATGCAGAACTGGTACGCGCCGTCGCTGACCTCCAACAAGGAGACGGGGCTCGGCGACTGGACGATCGAGGAGATCGTCGACTATTTGCGCAAAGGCGTGTCCGCCAAGGGCGCCGTGTACGGGCCGATGGCCGAGGTCGTCTACAACAGCCTGCAATATCTCAATGATGATGATGTGCGTGCGATGGCGGTCTACCTGAAGGGCCTTGCGCAGGGCGGTCCTCCGGAAAAGGCGTCGACTGCGCTGCCGTCGGCCGAGAGCAGTCTGCTGCTGTCCTTTGGCAAGTCGATCTATGACCGCGACTGCGCCAGCTGTCATGGTGCGACCGGGCAGGGCATGCCGCCGGATTATCCGCCGCTCGCCGGCAACCAGTCGATCCAGATGGTTTCCGCCGTCAATCCCATCCGCATGGTGCTCAATGGCGGCTATCCGCCGGGCACGTCAGGCAATCCGATGCCGCACGGCATGCCGCCATTCGCGCAGAAGCTGTCGGACGACGAGGTCGCGGCCGTCGTGACCTACATTCGAACGGCCTGGGGCAATCGCGGCGAGCCGGTCTCGGCGCGGCAGGCCAACGAATTGCGGGCAGCAACACTGAATTAGGGGCGTGGTCATGATCAACTCATCTTCGCCGCAACCGCCGGCATCGGGCTCGGAAGACGATGATGTCGAGACCATCGTTCGCGCGGGCCCGAGCGGCGCGGTCGCGGTCGCAGGCGTTGCGACGGCCATCGTGGTCGGCCTGTGGTTTGCATTCTATCTGCTCGTCTTCCTGCCGCGGAGCGTTCCCTGATGGCGACCGAGACGGACCATAGCCTCGGCGAAGCGGTTGCCGCACGGATCGAGCGGCGCTGGGCGACGCTGTCGATCGTCATCGTCGGTCTGCTGGTCGGCATGGCGGCCTATATCGGCATTCATCAGGCGACGATGCCGCAGGGCCGGGTCGAAACCGCCGATCCCAAGACGTTGCATCTGTCCGGCGAATTCATCGAGAGCAATCTCGGCAGCGAAATGCAGGCCGACGGATCGGTCACCGTGCGCGCCGTCGGCCAGCAATATTCCTTCACGCCGCAATGCATCGTGGTGCCCGCGGAGACGCCGATCACGTTCCGCGCCACCAGTGCCGATGTCGTCCACGGTTTCCTGATCGAGGGCACCAACGTCAACACGATGCTGGTGCCGGGCTATATCACGGACCTGCCGGTGCGTTTCAAGGGGCCGGGCGATCACGTGATGCCATGCCAGGAATTCTGCGGCATCGGTCACCAAGGCATGTGGGGCAAGGTCAAGGTGATCGACAAGGCCGCGTTCCGCGACATGGCCGCAGCGAAGCGGAGGCTGACCTGTGTTGACTAACAAGCGGCTGATAGCGGCGCATTTCTGGCTCGCCTTTATCGTGTTCGGCGTCGCGCTGGTGCTCGGTGCCTGGCAGATGTTCGTGCGCAGCCCGTTGAATGCCTGGCATTTCAACCCGGAATTCTACTATCGCTCAGTCACCGCGCACGGCTCGGCGATGGGCTACGTATTCCCGACGCTGATCGCGATGGGCTTCGGCTATGCGATCACCGAAGCGTCGCTGGAGAAGGCGCTGATTGGACGGCGCTGGGCCTGGGCCGGCTTCTTCCTGGTCGCCGTCGGCGCCGTTGTCGCGATGATCCCGGTGTCGCTCGGGCTCGCCTCGGTGCTCTACACCTTCTATCCGCCGATGGTCGGCAATCCCTTCTACTACATCGGCGTCGTCATGGTCGTGGTCGGCTCATGGATCTGGGTCGCGCTGATGGTGACCAATTTCGTGATCTGGAAGCGCGAGAACCCGGGCAAGCCGGTGCCGCTTGCGATGTACGCCAATGTCGCGGGCTCATTGCTCTGGGGCTGGACCGCGGTCGGTGCGGCGCTGGAAATCCTGTTCCAGATCCTGCCTGTGGCGCTGGGGCTCACGTCGACGATCGATGCGGGGCTGGCGCGCGTCTTCTTCTCGTGGACGCTTCACGCCATCGTCTATTTCTGGCTGATCCCGACCTACATCGCCTATTACACGATCTTCCCGCGCGCGATCGGTGGCCGGCTCTATAGCGATGCGATGGCGCGGATTTCGTTCATCCTGTTCGTCGTGGTGGCGATGCCGATCGGCGTGCATCATCTGTTCGCCGACCCGCAGGTCGGCGCCGGATTCAAGTTCATGCACTCGGTGTTCACCGGCCTCGTCGCGCTGCCGACGCTGCTCACGGTGTTCACGATCTGCGCGTCGGCAGAGATCGCCAGCCGCCTGCGCGGCGGCCGTGGTGCATTCGGCTGGATCGGCGCGCTGCCATGGTCGAATCCGATCATGCTGGCGACGGCGCTGTCGCTGGTCATGCTCGGTTTCGGCGGCGCCGGCGGCCTGATCAACATGAGCTATCAGCTCGATGCCGCCGTGCACAACACGCAGTGGATCACCGGCCATTTCCACCTGATCTTCGGTGGCGCCATCGTGATCATGTATTTTGCCATCGCCTATGATCTGTGGCCGCATCTGACCGGGCGGGCGCTGGACAGTTTCGGCATGATGCGCGCGCAGCTCTGGCTGTGGTTCATCGGCATGATCGTGACCACCTTCCCATGGCACTATGTCGGCATCCTCGGCATGCCGCGCCGCATGGCATATTATGACTATGCCAACCCGGCGATCTCGCCGCAGGCCTTCTCGGTTGCGATGTCGGCGATCGGTGGGTTCATCCTGCTGCTGTCAGGTCTTCTGTTCCTGCTCGTCCTGATCCGCGGCCAATTCGGCGCACGCGGCGAGGTGGGTGCTTACCGTTTCGCGGTGCCGCTGCACATGCCGGCGCGGATTCCGGTCGCGCTCAACTCGTTCGGTCTCTGGCTCGCCTTGATGGTCGGTCTCACCGTGGTGAACTATGGCTTCCCGATTGCACAGCTGGTGGCGCTGAAGGAGACCAGCGTGCCTGCGGTCTATGTCGGAGCAGGCCGATGAGTGATCAGCCGCTATTCTCACCGCGCAATCCTTGGTTCGGCATCAGCGTCGGCGTCACAGCCGCCATTGCCGTGCTGTCGGCCATCGCGGGCCTGATCTGGTTGCCGCTGGCGCAACCCAACCTCAAGCTTGCAGGCGTCTGGGACGCGATCTGCAGCGCAGCCGGCGTGCCGCGTGCCGCCGTGCAGGAGGCCGGCGTCAAGCCGGATTTCAAGACCTCCAATGTCGTCATGACGTCGGAGATGCTGACCAAGGTCGATCAGGTCTCGATCGGGCGGGGCGCGACGCTGGCCCAGCGTTGCGCGATCTGCCACGGACCGCAGGGCGTCAGCGA
>DASVOL010000575.1:0-4256 GCA_036383375.1 Bradyrhizobium sp.
AATCTTGTCCCGCGCTTCCGCCGCGAACGGTTTCAGGTCGATCGTCGCGCGCTCGGCGAGCGCGGTTTGCATGTACGGCATCGCCTGCTTCGCGGCGGCGCCGAGCAGGCCGAACGCGGCCTCGGACTCCACCGCCAGCTCGACGTCGGCCAGCCGCAGCGTTTGCGCCGCCTGATCGAGCCGCGGCCGGCCCCAGATGTGCACGGTCGCCTCGGCGCCGAGGCCGAAGAAGCTCTTCTTCTCCTTGGCGTGCACCAGAAGCGAGATCAAGAGCCGGTCGCCGGAGGCGGCGATGCTCGCGCTGTTGACGGTGACGTCGACCGGGCCGGAGCCGTCCTCGGGGAAGGTCTTGCCCTTCAGCTGCGCCTCGACCAGCTGCGTCAGCGTGGTGAAGGACATGTCGACCGGCAGGCCGACCGAGACCTGGCTCGGCATCGGCGGCACGATCGAGAGCTTGTCGGGGAACGGGCAGTTCGGCGTGGTCTGCGTCTCCGTGATCCGCGTCTCGGCCTCGATCCCCATGGTCAGGATCAGCGAGGACGCATCGACCTTCGGCTGCGCGGCGATCGCGCGGGTCGGCCGCAGCTCGAGCCACATCGGCGGCATCGACGCGGTGCCGCCGGTGCCCTGCAGCGGGATCGAGCGGCAGGCCTTGGCCCATTGCGTTCGTGCAGCGTTCTGGAACACCGGATTGTTCTGCAGCCGCGCCTCGACCACGGAAATCTGGTCGGCGACCGCCTTGTCGATGACAGGCTTGACCTGGGCCGGCACGCTGATGCGGACGCCGGCGGCCGACAGGCTGGTGTCGCCCAGATTAACCTGCGCCTGCAGGTTCGGCTCGATCCGCCAGGACGCGCCGAGCTTCGGCCGCGCAGTCAGCGTGACGCTGCCCTTGATGTCGGCATTGGCGTTGATGTTCTTGATGTTCACGGCGCCGATCTGCTTGGCGACGTTGCCGCCGAGCAGGCTGCCGAGTGCGTTGCTGACCGCGCCGGTCGCCTGTGCCGACAGCGAGCCGGTGACCTTCAGCGTGCCGTTGATCGGTGTCGTCAGCGTCAGCACGTCCTGCGCGCCGGTGGCTGCGATCGGCCCGCGCGAGGCGGTCCAGCCGATGTCGGCATTTTGCAGGATTTGCTGGACCGGGTTGTCTGCCTTGCCGCCGAAGGTCTTCGGCGCGCCGCGTTCGG
Organism: Bradyrhizobium sp.; assembly: GCA_036383375.1. Lineage (GTDB taxonomy): Bacteria > Pseudomonadota > Alphaproteobacteria > Rhizobiales > Xanthobacteraceae > Bradyrhizobium. The sequence goes on from DASVOL010000575.1 coordinate 1,188, forward strand.
CTGCATCGCGGATCGCGGACAGCGCGACCGAGACCTGCGCCACGACCGTCGAGGAGCGCGGCGCCTGCGGCAGCGGCGGCAGCTGCACGATCGGCGGCGCCTGCACCGTGACACTCGGCGCGAGCCAATCCATGGCCTTGAGACTGATCGCAAAAGAGACCAGCACCACCGTGAGCCCGAGCGCGATCGTTCTTGGATGCATCGGTAGACGCATCATTCCCCCGGATGAAATCAACTTGACGGGTTGTACAGGCCCGCCGACGAGGGCGCCAGTGTGGCGGGATCAAGCTGCTTCGGGGGCGGAAGCTCGGATCACCTGGACGTTAACGATCCGGACGTTAACGATTATGAACGCGACAACGGCCCCGGCGTGATGCCGGAGCCGTTGTCGATGTCTGAATGTGTCGGGGTTAGCGGACGGCCGAGCCGAGATCGGCTCTGCGGTCGGTCATCGGCAGCACGATCACCTTGGTGCCGACGCTGACCCGCGAATAGAGGTCGGTGACGTCTTCATTGGTGAGGCGCAGGCAGCCGGAGGAGACGTGGGTGCCGATCGTCTCCGGCGCGTTGGTGCCGTGGATGCGGTACACGGTGCCGCCGAGATACATGGCGCGGGCACCGAGCGGGTTGCCGGGGCCGCCGGCCATGTGGCGCGGCAGATAGGGCTGACGGGCGATCATCTCCGGAGGCGGGGTCCAATCCGGCCATTCCGCCTTCTTGGTGATGGTCTGGGTACCCGACCAGGTGAAGCCGTCGCGGCCGACGCCGATGCCGTAGCGCATGGCCTGGCCGTTCCCGAGCACGAGGTAGAGATAGGTGTGCGGGGTATCGATGATGACGGTGCCGGGCGCCTCGCGGGTCGGATAGGCAACGACCTGGCGGCGCAGGCGGGCGGGCAATTCAACGGAACGGTCTTCGTCCTGCGCCTGCGGCATCGACTGCACCGGCGGCTGCACCGCCTCGGTCGGTGGCGTCAGGATGAAGGGGAAAATCGGCAGCGGCGCGGCCGCGGCGGAATTCGAGAAAGCGACGGCGCCGATCGCCAGCGCACCGAAGGCGGCGGCAGCGAGACGTGCGTTCAGCTTGGTGGAATTGAACATTGTCGACCCCTGTTGTTTGCGCCCTGCGCGCCGGTTCCGGCGCGTCGTTGGCTCAAACCAGTACAGGTGAGGCGTTTCAGGACGTTTGCACGAAATCGCCAAAATGGTTTCGTGGCGTTAGGGATTTGTTTCGTCGGTGTTTCGTCGCACGGTTAAGGGCGGGTTGCCGGGTGGGTTGTACCGCATCAGGACAACTATCCTGGCACGAGGCTTGCTGTCCGAAGGCGTGGTTCGGAATGGAGTGGAAATCATGCCAGCGCCTTCGATCGGGAGCATGCTGGATCAGCAGAAGGGCTTTGGCCCCGGATTCGATTTTCTCCGCGTTGCGCTCGCGATCGCGGTCGTCGCGGGGCATACGCCCTATGTTGCGACCGGGCGCGGCGACTCCGATTTGACGGGGATCTTCTGGTTTCCGCAGTTTGCCATCCTCGTGATGTTCTTCGCATTGAGCGGATTTCTGATCGCCGCAAGCGGGCTGCGGCTCAGCGTTAAGGAATTCCTGATCAATCGCGGATTGCGGATCATTCCGGCGCTGGCGGTCGAGATCGTGCTGTCGGCGCTGATCCTCGGACCGATCTTCACGACGCTGCCGCTTTGGGACTATTTCACCAACGCCGGCACCTGGAAATATTTCACGAACGTCGTCGGCCTCGTGAACTACACCCTGCCGGGCGTGTTCAGCGACAATCCCGCGCCGGAGGTCAACAGTTCGCTGTGGACCGTGCCGTTCGAATATGGCTGCTACGCGGTGATGGCGGCCATCATGGCCTTGGGGCTGCTGCGCAAGCCGGCCCTGATCCTGGGCGGTGCCGTCGTGCTGGTCGGTATCGGCTTTGCCGTGCAGTTCACGGGGCATGCCGCAACGCCGCCCCAGCTGCCTGCCGGCGTCGCGGGCACGCTGTATGACAAGATCTTCAGCACGGCGCTGTTTCTCGGACGCGGTGCGAAGTTGCCGGTCGCCTGTCTGCTTGCAATCGCGGTCTACCTTTACCGTGACCGCATCCCCTATGACGGGCGCATTTTCGCCGGCTGCTGTGCGCTCTGCCTCGGCGCCGTACTGCTTGGGCCGGCGGCCTGGATGACCCAGCCCGTCCTCAATGCCGTCATTGCTCCGGCGCTGGTCTACATCACCGTGTTCCTCGGTCTCTCGAAGCTGCCGCGGCTGCCGCTGTTTTCAAGGGGCGACTATTCCTACGGGATCTATCTGTACGGTTTTCCGATGCAGCAGGTGGTGAAGGTGTGGCTGCCGAACGCGTCGCTGACTGTCCAGTTCGCCATCGCGCTGGTGCTGATCACGGCGTTCGCGGCGTTCTCCTGGCACTGGATCGAGAAGCCCGTCCTGAAGCTGCGTCGCCATTTCTCGTTCGTGGCGCGCAAGCGGCTCGAGCCGGACGATATGGCCCGGACGCTCGAGGGGATCGGGCCACTCGCCGTCAGTGTGAGCGGCAGCCGGAGCGCGCGATCTTCCCTGACAGGCACCAACGGCGTCGCCCCCGCTCAGAGCTGAACGTATCCGGCCAGTCCGTCCCACAGCAGCTTGGCCGCGGTGACGACGAGAATGGCATAGCAGAGGCGGTAGAGCGCGCGCTGGTCGAGGCGTTCGTGCAGCCGCCAGCCGGCCCAGACGCCGACCGGCACGGCCGGCACACAAAGCGCCATCAGCAGCCACAGGCTTCGCGACGGCGTGGCGGTGAACGCGAGCGTTACGACGGCCATCACGATCTCGACGGCATGCCGGTCGAGATCGCGCAGCGCGAAATAACCGAGAACGATGCCGACCACGAGCGCCGGCAGGTGCAATCGGTGTGCCCGAGCGGGCTAGCTTGCGCGCATCCTCGGCAGGCCCGGCCGGTCGCCGCCGATCACCGTGCGGCGGTCGGAGACCGCGTGATGGAATTGCTCGAGGGTCAGTCCGATCACCGTGAGATCGCCTTCCTCGATCGCGCCGTCGTCGTAGCAATCGAGCGTC